>JAATFK010000340.1 GCA_015655225.1 Solirubrobacterales bacterium
GAGCGGGGCGACGCCGCCGAGGCGGTCGCGCTGCTCGTCTCCCACCTGCGCAGCTCGGTCGAGCTGGTCGCCGCGAGCGTCGAGCCGAGCAACGGCGGCCCGACGATGACGCTCCCGGCGGTCGAGCAGATCGTCGGCACCGCGCGGCTCGAAGCGCGCTAGGCGCGCCCGGCGCCGGCGACCTAGGCCGCTCGCGGGCCAGGCGAGACGCGTACCTCTTTGTGTACACCTTCGTGCTACGCTGTTGGGCATGGCCGCTCGACCGCACCAGGTGCTCGCGACACGCGAGGCACGAGAGCAACTGCCCTCGATGCTCGAACGGTTCCGGAGAAACGGCGCCGCGGCCGAGCCCGTGGTGATCGGCGCGCGCCGCCGTCCCGAGGCCGTCGTCCTCTCCTACGAGCGCTATCTCGAACTGGCCGGCGGTCGGGAACAGGTCGCGGCGATCCTGGACGAGCAGGTCCGCGAGCACGGCGACCGACTCGACGAGGACGAGGCGCTCGCACTCGCCGACCGCGAGCTGCACGAGATGCGCAGCGAACGACGTGGCGAGCGTCGCTAGCCGTACGTGCGCGCGGTCCTCGACCCCAACGTCTACATCGCCGCGCTCATCTCCCCGACCGGGGCACCCGGACAGCTGATCGCCAGCTGGGTGGACCGACGCCTCGAGCTGGTCGTCAGCACGGAGCTCCTCGAGGAGCTGGTGACGGTGCTCGAACGCCCGAAGTTCCGGCGCTGGGTTTGCCTCGAGGCGGCACACGCCTTCGTCGCCGGCCTGCGCGAGGCGGCAACGCTCGTTGACGACGCCACCCCGGTGCCGGGCGCGACCGCCGACCCGGACGACGACTACCTCGTCGCGCTCGCGCGCGCGGCGGAGGCCGACTACCTCGTCTCCGGAGACGCGCACCTCACCGAGGTGTCCGACCCCGATCCGCCCGTCCTCACGCCCCGCCAATTGCTCGCGCTGCTCGAGCCGGTCTGAGGCCGCGCGCCGCCTAGTAGAGCGGGTCGCCGGAGTCGACGCCGAGCAGCATGCCGCCGGCGATCACGTAGGTCATCGGCGCCGCGACGACGTGCGCGTTGGCGACGTGGACGTCGCGGAAGCAGCGCTCCAGGACGCTCGGAAGCCGCACCGCCGGGGTCGTCCCGGCGGCGTGGAAGACGGCGTCGACCGCCTCGACCGAGGCGCGGTGCGCGTGCGTCAGCGCGATCCGGTAGGTGGCGCGCTGCTCCAGCGTCAGCTCCTCCCCGCGCGAGAGCGTGTCGTAGACGTCGCTCAGGGTCTGCAGGCAGTAGGCGCGCGCGGCGCCGACCTTGGCGGTCGCCTCGGCGAGCGCGATCCGCGCGAAGTCGAGGTCGACGAGCGCTCCCCACATCGTTCTCTTCGTCTTCGCGACCTCGGTGAACTCGTCGATCGCGGCGCGCGCGACGCCGATCGCGACGGCGGCGTGGTTGAAGAGGAACATCGTCCGCAGCGCGAACAGCGGCGCCGGGTTCTGGATCTCGGATCTGACCATGTCGAACGTCCGCTCGAACGGGACGAACAGGTCGGTGACCGTGAAGTCGTGGCTGCCGGAGCCGCGCATGCCCATCGCGTTCCAGGTGTCGAGCACCTCGAACTGGTCGGAGGAGACGAAGCAGGTGATCGCCTCGGGTCTGCCGTCCTCCAGCGTCTGCGGCTCGCCGTCGACCGTGATCGTGCAGCCGCAGACCATCCAGCCGGCGTGCATCACGCCGCTGCCGAACGTCCAGCGGCCGCTGATCCGGTAGCCGCCCTCGACGCGCTCCGCGCGGCCGACCGGGACCGGCATCCCGCCGGTCGCGATGTCGATCGTGGGGTACAGCTCGCGGGCGACGTCCTGGTCGATCACGGAGGTGAAGAAGCCCGAGGTCGAGTTGATGTACGCACACCAGCCGGCCGAGCCGTCGGCGTAGGCGATCGCCTCGATCACCTCGAACTGGCGCATCGGGTCGAGCTCCGGGCCGCCGCGGTCGCGCGGCGTCGACATGCGGAAGACGCCGGCGTCGCGCATCGCCTCGACCACCACCGGCGGGAGCGTGCGTCCCGACTCGATCTCGGCGGCGGCGCCGCGGATCACCGGCTGCGCGGCGATCGCCGCGGCGAGGATCCGCTCGCCCTCGTCCTGCCCGTCGGTCCCGCTCACGCCGTTGCCGGAGGACGCGGGGCTGCTCTGCACTTCGCTCATGTTCACTCCAGCGGTCGACGGACGCGGATCGGGGTCTGAGGGTTCCGGGCCTCTCGGGGTTCCCGGCATGGTCAAGCAGGTGTGATCAAATGTCAAGGATGCGCGTCGGAGCCCGCGCCGGCAGTCACATCAAAGTTTCGTCCCCATAGGGACAGCAATCCTGCACTGATCGGCAACGCGCCAACGCCTAGAGCGATCGCGCCAGCTCCTCCGCCTCGTGCAGCACCTCCAGGTGCCCGCGCGGGGCGAGCGCGTCGCCCAGCAGCCGCACGTCGGGCAGCCGGCCGGCGAGCGCGTCGCGCAGCGACGTCTCCCCCGCCCGCTGCATCGACAGCACGACGCGGTCGACCCCCGCGCGCACGACCGGCCGCCTCGACCACAGCTCGCGCAGCCGCACCGTGCCGTCGTCGTCGATCCCCTCGAACAGGTGCCCGGCGGTCAGCGAGACGTCCCGCGACGCGAGCCGCCCGAGCACGTGCGGCGCGTCGAGCGCCTGGCGCACGCGCTCGCCGAC
>JAATFK010000605.1 GCA_015655225.1 Solirubrobacterales bacterium
AAGGTCGTCCCGCTGGAGGAGCTGCGCGAGACGGCGCTCGCGATGGCGAGAGGGATCGCGGCCAACGCGCCGCTCTCGGTGCGCGCGGCGAAGTCGCTCGTCTACCTCTCGGCCGAGCACGGCTGGAGCGCCGCGCTCGACGCCGCCGACGCGCTCTACGAGCCCGTCTACATGAGCGAGGACGCGCAGGAGGGACCGCGCTCGTTCAGAGAGAAGCGGCCGCCGGTCTGGCAGGGGCGCTGAGGCCCAGCGCCTCGCCGCACGCGGCGCGCCCCTGTCAGACGCAGGGGCGCTAGGCGGGCAGCGCCTCCGCGCGCGGCGCACCCTGCCAGACGCAGGGGCGCTAGCGCCCCGCCCGGCGCCCGCTCACCCCTGAGCGGGCGCCCGCTTCAGCAGCTCGCGCAGCTCGCCGCGGCGGATCTTGCCGCTGACGGTCTTCGGCAGCTCCGTCACGAAGTGGATCTCGCGCGGGTACTTGTACGGCGCCGTCAGCTCGCGGGCGTGACGCTGCAGCTCGGCTGCCAGCTCGTCGCCGGCGACGTGGCCCTCGGCGAGGATCACGAACGCGGTCACGATCTGGGTGCGCTCGGGGTCGTCTCTGCCGACGACCGCCGCCTCCATCACCGCCGGGTGCTCGATCAGCGCCGACTCGACCTCGAACGGGCCGATCCGGTAGGCGGAGGAGGTGATCACGTCGTCGTCGCGGCCCTCGAACCACAGATATCCGTCGCTGTCGCGCCACGCCTTGTCGCCGGTGTAGTACCAGCCGTCGCGGAACGCGCGCTCGTTCGCGCCGTCGTCGTCTCTGTAGCCGTCGAAGAGGCCGACGGGGCGCGGGTAGCCGGGCGCGGCGCCCTCGACCACCTTCACCGCGATCGAGCCGACCACGTCGTTCGGCGCGGGCGTGCCGGACTCGTCGAGCACGTCGACCGTCCAGCCCGGAACCGGTCTTCCCATCGAGCCGGGGCGGACCGGGACGGTGCGGTAGTTGGCGACCAGCACGGCGGTCTCCGACTGGCCGTAGCCGTCATAGACGGTGAGCCCGCCGGTGCCCTCGCGCCAGGCGCGGATGACCTCCGGGTTGAGCGGCTCGCCGGCGCTCGTGCAGTGGCGCAGTCCGGTCAGGTCGTAGGACGACAGGTCGGCCTGGACGAGCAGCCGGTAGAGCGTCGGCGGCGCGCAGAAGGAGGTGATCTCCTTGTCCTTCAGCAGTCTCAGGATCATGTCCGCGTGCGGCTTGCCGAGGGCGACCTGGACGACCGTCGCACGCTCGTGGAACTGGCCGAAGAGCCCGCCCCAGGCAGCCTTCGCCCAGCCCGTGTCGGTGACCGTCCAGTGCCGGTCGCCGGGCCGCAGGTCGTGCCAGAAGCGAGCCGTGCCGACGTGGCCGAGGCCGTACGACATCGGCTGGACGACCATCTTCGGGTAGCTGACTGTGCCGCTCGTGAAGAAGAGGATCGCGGGGTCGTCGCGGGTCGTCGCGGGGGCGACCACGTCGCCGTCGCCGGCCGCGTCGAGCAGCGCGTCGAGGTCGTGCCAGCCGTCCGGGGCGCCCGCGTCCCAGGCGATCCGGTGGCGGAGCGTGGGCAGCTCCTCCTCGATCGCGTCGAGCTTGCCGACGCCGATCTCGCCCGTGATCGCGACGGTCGCGCCGGCCGCGCGGATGCGGTAGGAGACGTCCCGCGAGGTGAGCTGGTTGGTGCCCGGCATCGCGACCGCGCCGATCCGGATCGCGCCCAGCATCGCGGCGTACCAGGCGGGCACGCGCGGCAGCATGATGAAGACCGGATCGCCCGGTCTGACGCCCAGGTCGAGCAGTGCGCGGGCCATCTTGCGCGCGTCGGCTGCGAGCTCCGCGGCGCTCTGCTCGGCGACCGTCTCGCCGTCGGCGCCGAGCGACAGCAGGGCCAGCTCGTCGCCCGCCTCCTCGCCCCAGCGCTCGACGATGTCGCGCGTCGGGTTGAAGTCGACCGGCAGCTCCAGCCGGTAGCTCTCGCGCGCCTCCTCGTAGGAGGTCATGTTCGGCGGCGTCGTCCGATCCGTCCGGGCGTGCACGGGCATCTGGCGTATCTCTCCTGCAGTCGGCGTGGCCGCTCCCTCGCCGGAACGGAAGGGTGGCGAGGCTCCTCGCGAAGGTAGTACCCGCGCGACGGGGAGCGTATTGGCGGAAGTGACAGTGGCCAGCGGGCGGGCGCTGCTGTGGAGTGCAGCGCATGGTCCACGAGCAGCTTTCGCCGCGGCGCGCCGGGCACGGACCCGCGTGAGCACCGCGGCCGCCGGCGAGCGCCGGCCCGTCCTCGCCTCGCTCGACGAGGCGCTCGCCGTCGTGCAGGACGGCGCCACGATCGGGATCGGCGGCGCCGTCACCGCCGGGCACCCGATGGCGCTCGTGCGGGCGCTCGCCCGTCGCGGCGTGAGAGACCTGACGGTGGTCGCGCCGGTCGGCGGGATCGAGGTCGACCTGCTGATCGCTGCCGGGTGCGTCAAGACGGTCGTCGGCGCGTACGTCGGCATGGAGGTCGTGGCGGCGGTCGGGCCGGTCTTCCGCAGAGCCGCGCAGAGCGGCGCGGTCGAGGTCGTGGAGCTGGACGAGGCGCACGCGCTGCTCGGCCTGCGCGCGGCCGCGCAGGAGCTGCCGTTCCTGCCCTGGCGCGGCGGCGTCGGCACCTCCTTCTCGCAGCTCAATCCGACGCTGGTGGAGTTCGACGACCCGGTGCGCGGCGAGCCGCTGCTGGCGATCCCGGCGATCGAGCTGGACGTCGCGCTGATCCACGCCGAGACGGCCGACCGCTTCGGCAACGCCCAGTGGGCCGGCACCGGCAACATGGACATGCAGCTGGGCGCCGCCGCCAAGCACGTCGTGCTGCAGGTCGACCGCGTCGTCTCGAACACCGAGATCCGCCGCTTCCCCGAGCGGACGTTCTTCTGGCGCGAGACCGCCGTCGTGCACGCGCCGTTCGGCACGCACCCGTATTCGAGCGGCTCCATGACCGCCGACGAGCAGCACCTGCGCGACTTCGCGGCCGCCGCCAGAGCGGGCGACGAGGCCGTCGCCGACTACATGAATCGTCACGTCCTCGACGTCGAGGACGACGTCGCCTACCTCGAGGAGATCGGCATCCGCCGGATCTCCTCGCTCCTGGTGTGAGCATGAGCGCCGTGCGCCCCGCCTCCACCGACGAGCTGTTCGCGATCCTGCTGGCGCGGGATCTACGGCCCGAGGACCGCACGATCATGGTCGGCGCGAACATGCCGATGGCGCGTGCCGCCGCGATGCTCGCCGGCATGACGACGCACCCCGACGCGCGGATCCTGATCGGCCTCGGCGTCCAGAGCCTCGGCGGCGCGGACGAGGCCCCGCCGGTCCACCCGTTCCTCTTCGACCCGCGCACGCTCGAGGCCGAGTCGCTGATGTACCAGTCGCGCGTGTTCGACGACATGAGCCGTCCCGACGTCTTCTTCGTCGGCGGCCTCCAGCTCGACCAGCGCGGCAACCTCAACCTCTTCGGGATCCCCGACGGCGAGGGGGGCTGGAAGATGCGCGGCCCCGGCGGCCTCGCGCTCTCCACGATGAGCACGCACTGCCGTGGCTACTACGTCGTGATGCCGCGCCACGACGCCCGCACCTGGGTCTCGCGGGTGTCCCTCATCACCGCCCTCGGCGACGCGACGGAGCGCGAGCGGCTGAGATTCCCGGGCGGCGGCATCCGGCTCGTCCTCTCGCCCTACGGCGTCTTCGACTTCGACCCCGCCGGAGACATGCGCGTCCGCTCGCTGCACGAGGGCGTCGACCCCGACGAGGTCCAGGCGGCGACCGGCTTCCCACTGAACATCCCCGCCGACGTGCCGCGCACGGTCGCGCCCTCGGAGGAGGAGCTGCGCATCCTGCGCGAGCAGGTTGACGTCCACGGCACCCTCGCGGGCTGACCCATGCCGCCGCGGATCGAGCCCGTCGCCACGCCCGACGAGGAGCAGCGGGCGGTGCTCGCGACGACGCTCCCGCGCGCCGACGGTGCCCCGCTCAACGTCTTCGCCACCCTCGCGCACGTGCCCCGGCTCGCGCGCCGGGTCAGCGCGCTCGGCGGCTACTTCGCCGTCCACGCCGCGATCGCGCCGCGCGACCGCGAGCTGGTCGTGCTGCGGACCGCGCTGCGGGTCGGCAGCGACTACGAGATCGCCCACCACCGCGTGATCGGCGCCGTCGCCGGGCTCTCGGAGGAGGAGATGGACGCGGCGGTCGATCCGGACGCCGCGTACGCCTGGGCGCCCGCCGACGCCGCGCTCCTCGCGCTGACCGACGAGCTGTGCGCCACCCACCACGTCTCGGACGCCACGTGGACGGCGCTCGCCGACCGCGACGACGCCGAGCGGATCGAACTGCTCATCCTCGTCGGAACGGACGCGCTGCTCGGCAACGTGCTGAACGGGCTCGGCGTCGAGACCGACAGCTCGCCGCCGGCGACGTAAGCGGCGTTTCGAACAGCGGCCACGAGAGGGTGTGCCGCCGACCGCCGCGGCGAACACGTCAAAGTTAGTGCCCCTCTAGGGGAGTGATTTTGACCTCTTCGCGGTCAGGCCGTCGGCAGGACGGCTCTGACCGAGACCACGGTGGTCCCGTCCTGCTTGACGCACGCGGCTTCGACCGCGTCGCCGTCGAGCGATCCGAGCTCGCAGGCGACCGCGTCGCCGGGGCGCGTCGGGGCTCGGTAGGTGACTCTCACCGAGGAGCCCGGAGGGAGCGCCTCGACGCCGAGCCACTCGGTCGCCGCGCGGAAGAACGAGTGCAGCGCGATCGGGCCGTGGGCGATGATGCCGCCGAACTCGGAGGCAGCGGCCGCCTCGGGGTCGACGTGCAGCGGGTTGTGGTCGCCCGACAGCTCCGCGTAGGCGTCGATCGCGTCCTGCGTGACGGTGTCAGTGACCGTCGGGAAGTCCTCCTGCGACAGGCTCATGCGGGGCTCCCTTCGCCCGGGCCGGTCGGCCAGACGATGATCTTGCGGCCCGTGACGATCTGGGTGTCGTCGGCGGCGTCGCGGATGTCGAACTCGATCGTCACGAACGGCCGCTCGCGGCGGACCTCCTTCGCCCCGACCCAGGTGGTGATCGCGACGGTGCGATCGACCGCCAGCGGCGCGTGGAACTCGAGCTCCTGTCTGGCGAGGATCGAGCCGGACGGGATCCCGCCCATCGCGCGCCGCAGCGCGCGCAGGAACAGCACCGGGAAGACCGCCGGCGGCGCCGTGCTGACACCGGTGGCGACCCCGATGGGTCCCGCCAGGCGGCCGGCGAGGTCGGCCGTCACGTCCTCCTCGAAGGGCCCGAAGCGCTCGTCCACGACGAGGTCGTCGTAGGCGACGTTCGAGAGGGCGGGCGCGTCGTCGGTCGAGCCGGTCATGCGTTCTCTCCCACTTCCTCGTAGAGCGCGGCGTGCGCCGCCCGCAGTCTGTACTTGAGGACCTTGCCGCCGACCGTCACCGGCAGGTCCTCCACGAGGACGACCCGCTTCGGCGCCTCGAAGCCGGCGAGCGTCTCGCGCGAGTAGGCGATCAGCGCGTCGGGGTCGGGCGTCGCGCCGGGCGCGGGGACGACGAACGCCGTGACGGCCTCGCCCCAGCGCTCGTGCGGGAGCCCGACGACGGCCGCCTTCTGCACCTCGGGGTGGAGGTGGAGGATCGCCT
>JAATFK010000587.1 GCA_015655225.1 Solirubrobacterales bacterium
CGGTCACGATCGCACGCGACTGCGACGCGATGTGGTCCGGGTCGAGCGCCGGGTAGCGCGCGTGGCCGACCATCACGACCGGCGTCGTGACCCCGTACGGCGCGAGGTCGGCGAGCAGCTGCGCGCGCGAGCGGTCGACCGTCGCGGGGCCGTCGTCGGTGTTCGTCGTCGCGGCGCCGAGGCCGGGGAAGTGCTTCAGCACCGGCACGACGCCGCCCCGCTGGTAGGCGCCGACCGCCGCGCGCACCGAGCCCGTGACCGCCGCCGGGCCGCCGGGGAACGCGCGCGAGGCCATCACCGAGCCGGCGCCGCTCGCGACGTCGGCGACCGGGCCGAGCGTCACGTTCACACCGGCGGCGCGCTCCGCCTTCGCGGCCGCCGTCGCCGCCGCGGCGACCGCCGCCGTGCTGCCCTGGCGCGCCTGGCCCTCGCGTGGCGGGGCGTAGCCGAGGATCCGCACGTCGCCGCCCTCCTGGTCGAGGCAGACGATCGCGTGGCCGCCGGCGGCGCGCTGGAGCGCGTCCGTCAGCCGCCGCACGCCGGCCGCCGAGGCGACGTTGCCGCCGAACAGGATCACGCCCGCGGCGCGGCCGTCGCGCAGCGCGTCGGTCACGTAGGCCGGGGCGCTCGTGCCGCTGAACGCGATCACCAGCAGCTCGCCGAGCTGGCGGTCGAGCGGCGCGCGCTCGGCGGCGGCGCGGGCGCGCTCGGCGGCCGTCGCCGGGGCGGCCGCCGCCGGTGCGGTCGCGGCGGCGGTGCCGGCCGGGCTCGTCGTGGAGGCGCGGGCGCCGCTCGTCCCGCCGCCATGTGGGGCGCCGTCATGGCTCCCGCCACCCGAGGACGCCCCGACGACGACCCCCACGACGAGCGCCAGCGCGGCGAGCAGCCCGACCGCGCGGCGGCGACGGCGGGCGACGAGCGAGGCGGAGGGCGGCCGGCGGGGCACGGCGCGGACGATAGGACGCCGCACCGTCGCGCCGTCGCGTCCTCGCACCGCGAGCCGGCAGAATGCGGGTCGACCGATCCCTCGACCCGGGAGACGCGATGACACGGCAGGTCGCGCTGTTGCGCGGCATCAACGTCGGCGGCCACCGGAAGGTCCCGATGGCCCGGCTGCGTGAGCTGCTGGGTGAGCTCGGCTACGAGGACGTGCGGACCTACGTGCAGAGCGGCAACGTCGCCCTGACCGGTCCCGACCAATCCTCCGACGCGCTGCAGGCGACGCTCGCGCGCCAGCTCGAGGAGGCGTTCGGCTTCGACGTGGCCGTGCTCGCGCGCACGCGCGACGAGCTGGCCGCGATCATCGCCCACAACCCGCTGGGCGAGCTGGCGACCGACCCGGCGCGCCACCACGTGCTGTTCCTCTCCGCCGCGCCGGCGGCCGAGCGGCTCGCGGCGATCGAGGCGGAGGCCTTCGCGCCCGACGTGCTCGTGCACCGCGCTCGCGAGATCTACCTCTGGACCCCGGACGGGATCCGCGACTCGAAGCTGGCGCAGCGCCTGACCGACAGACGGCTCGGCGTCACCGTGACGGCGCGCAACTGGCGCACCGTCGAGCGGCTGCTGACGCTCGCCGACTAGGCGCGCAGCGCGTCGGTGAGCAGCGCGAGCATGCGCGGCGCGCCCCCGGGCAGCCGCTGCTCGGCCGCGCGGGTCGCGGCGAAGACGAGGAAGACGTCCTCCAGCACCGCGTCGGCGCGGATCGCACCGGCGTCGCGGGCGCGCGCCAGGAGGCGGTCGATCTCGGCCGAGCAGCGCGCCAGCATCGTCGCCACGTCGTCACGGTCGGAGGTGCGGGCGAGCGCTTCGTTGACGACGTCGTCGGCGGTCTGGCGGGAGACCATCTCGTGGAGGAAGCCGGTGAAGCCATCCCACGGGTCCGCGATCTGAAGCGCCGCGCACGCCGCGACGTAGGCGGCGTCGAGGCGTTCGATCACGAGCGCGGCGACGAGGTCGTCCTTGCTCGCGAACTGGCGGTAGACGCTCCCGATGCCGATCCCGGCGGCGGCCGCGATCGCCGGCATCGGCGCGTCGATCCCCTCGCGCGCGAGCACGTCGGCGGCGGCCGCGAGGAGGCGCAGGCGCTTCTCCTCCGGCGTCAGCTCGGCCCACGGCGGCGCCGGTTGCGGTGGTGACGGAACGGCCATTCCGCTATCGTATCGGGTGGACCCCGGAACAGGTGTTCCGATCCATCTGGACATTGGACCAGCCGAAAGCGTCCTCGCCATGGCGACCACCCTCCCGTCCGAGCATCAGCACGAGCCCGACCCGCCGGTCCTGAAGGAGGTCAGCGCGCGCGACGTGCTCGTCGCCGTCGACGGCTCCTCCGAGGCCTGGAACGCGGTCGAGCTGGCGGTCCAGTTCGCGCGCGAGCGCCACGGCCGCATCACGCTCGCGACCGTCGTCGTGCCGCCGCCGGCGTGGACCCAGGTCGCGATCATGGGACCGACCCACGACGGCAGCGCGGAGCGCGCCGCCGACCGCGCGCTGCGCCGGGCGGCCGACGCGATCCCCGAGGAGATCCCCGTCACGACCGTGATGCTGCACGGCGACGCGGCGCACGAGATCGCCCGTCGCGCGATCGAGGGCCGCCACGACCTCGTGATCCTCGGCGCCCGCGAGCACGGCCCGATCGGCGCGGCGATCGAGAGCGTCTCACGCCGTCTGCTGAAGTGCTGCCGCGTCCCGGTGCTGACGATCCACGTGCCGCCGAGCCGCGACGGCGACTGAGCGAGGCGGCGGCCCCGGGCGTCAGGCCCCGACCGTGCGGCCGGTGGCGACGACGACCCAGAAGGACGCGTCCGGATCGCGTCCCGCCACGAGCAGCGGGCTGCCGACGGGCTGGTGGAGGTGCGTCAGCTCGACGTCGGGGAAACGGGTGGCGGCGGCGGCGCGCAGCTCCTGCTCGAACTGTTCCAGCGGCCAGTCGTTCACGTGGTACTGGTTCATCCAGGACCCGTGGTGCACGGGGTTGGGGAACGACCCGATGATCGCGTCGACCGCGCTCCACGCGATCCGCAGCGCCCGCGGCGCATCCGGCAGGTGCTCGATCACCTCGAACATGACCGCGACCTCCGCCACCGGCAGCGGGTCGGCGCAGAGGTCGTGGCCGTAGCTGAGCGACGCCACGCCCGGCCAGCGGGGATGCTCCCGCCCGGTCGGCTGCCAGAGGTCGAAGCCGCGGACCGAGCGCGCCGACCACGACAGCATCTCGCTGCCGTAGCCCGTCCCGCAGCCGAGGTCGAGGACGTCGCGGCCGCCGACGAGCCCCTGGGCGAACGCGTAGCGCGAGCAGTGCTCGCTCATCACGTCGGGCCGTGGCATGCCCGGGAACGCGCGCTCGTACATCTGCGGGTCGCTGCCGCCGAGCGTCTCCGAGTCGCGCCACGCGGCGGCGGCTGCGCCGGCGGCGCCTCGCGCCAGCGCGGCGACGTTCTGTGTCGCGTCCTCGCGTCCGGGCTCGATCGCGAGGACCGCGCGCAGCAGCGCCTCGGCCTCCTTGCCACGTCCCAGCTCGTGCGCCAGCACGGCGAAGTCGTTGAGCCACTCGAGCTGGAGCGCGTCGGCCAGCGCAAGGCGCATCAGCTCGTGCGCCTCCTCGGGACGGCCGTCCTCGAAGGCCGCGAGCGCCCGCTCGCGGAGGTGCTGCTGCGGAAGGAGTGTCGTGTCGGTGCCCATGTCCGGGAGATCGGTCGCCGCGCCGGTCTCTTGAGCGGGCTAGGCCGCGGCCGCCACGGGAGTCGCGATCCGCGCGAGCAGCGCGGCGCCGACCGTGGCCGGGTCGCAGCCCGCGCGCACCAGCGCGGCGAGCTGCTGGCGACGGCCTCCGGCCGCGCGAGCGGCCGCGAGCGCCTCGGCGAGGCCCGCGTCCGCCACCGTCGCGAGCCGGCCGAGCACCGCGCCGGCGGGACCGTCGCCGGCGGCGACGATCGGCGTCGCGCCGGCCGCCGCTGCGGTGAGCGCTCGGCGCTCGAAGCGGTCGTCGCGGTCGACGCAGACGGCGAGATCGGCGCCGGCCGCCAGCTCGATCCAGCGCTGCTCGTCGTTGACGGGCGCGTGCAGGAGCGCGTGCGGCAGCAGCTCGGCGACGAGGCGCTCGAGCCTGCGCGTCGCGACCGTCGGGACGAGCGTCACCGCCTCGTCGCCGCTCGCCGCCAGGGCGCTCAGCAGCGCGCGGGTGCGCGGCTCGTCGTGCGCCGGCAGGCTGACGAGCACGCCGCCGCCACCCGCTCCCGCGTGAGTCGGTGCGTCGATCGGCGGCGGGATCCAGCCCGCGTCCGCCGGCGTCGCCGCGAGGACCCGCGCGGCGGGCGCGGCGAACGACGGACGCACGGCCCGCACCCAGGCGGCCGCCGGAAGCGTCCGCTCGGCCGCGGGTCCGGCCGGCACGGCGATCATCACGGCCTGCTCGGGCAGCGCGCGCCGCAGGGCGCGATCGAGGGCGGCGCCGGTCGCACCGGCGATCCGCGGACGCACCAGCTGCAGGCCGTAGTCGGCGGCGACCGCAGGCGCGCCGCAGCGCTCGAGGGCGAGCAGGAGGGCGCGGGCCTCGTCGGCGGCCGGTCCGACGCCGTTCGGCTGGCCGGCGACGACGATCGCTGTCGAAGGGTGGGTCCGCGGCAGCTGAGCGAACGCGAGCGTCGCGTCCCACGCGGCGGCGGCCAGCTCGAGGTCGGGCTCCAGCAGGTGACGCCACCGGCGCATCAGCCGCTGGACGTTCGGCAGGTCGTCGATGCCCGCGCGCGTCTGCCCCTCGTCGTGGAGGAACGCGAGGTCGCCGCGGTAGACGATCGTGCGGCCGCTCGACCGGATCCGCAGGCAGAGATCGACGTCCTCGTAGCCGTTGTGGAAGCCCTCGTCGAAGCCGGCGCACTCCTCGAACACGGCCCGCGGGATCGCGAGGCAGGCGCCCGTGACGCAGTCGAGCTCGTAGGTCCCGCGGGCGGCCGGGGTGTCGCCGTCCTCCCCGCGGAACACGTGGTAGGGCGACGCCGCGCCACCGAGGTTCGGGTTCTCGACCATCACCACGCCGGCGTGCTGGACCGTCCCGTCGGCGAACAGCAGCCGCAGGCCGGCCGCCCCGACCCCCGGCTCGAGCGCCGTCTCGACCAGTGGCTCGAGCGTGTCCGGCTCCACCACCGTGTCGTTGTTGAGGAAGACCAGCACCTCACCGCGCGAAGCGGCCGCGCCGGCGTTGCAGCCGCCCGCGAAGTCGCGGTTCTCGGGGAGCGCGACGACGGTCGCGCGGTCGCGCCATGCGTCGAGCAGCTGGAGCGTCGTGTCGGGCGACGCGTTGTCCACGAGCACCAGCTCGAACGCATCGCCCAGCTGAGAGCCGAGGGCGGCGTCGAGGCTCGCGAGGCAGCGCTCCGTCAGCTCGCGCTTGCCGAAGCAGACGATCACGATCGAGGCGCGCGGGCTCACGCCCACATGATCGGCCGCGCGCTCGCGGAGTTGAGACGGCGGTTCAAGGCCGTCCGGCGGCTGCCGATCTCCCGGGGGACATGACGCCGCTCGTGACCTGCGTGATCTGCGCCTACGACTACGAGGCCTACGTGGAGCGCGCGGTCCGCAGCGCGCTCGACCAGCGCGGGCTGCCGGAGGGCGCCGTCGAGGTGATCGTCGTCGACGACGGCTCGACCGACCGCACGCCAGAGCTGCTGGCCGCGTTCGGTTCGCAGATCACCATCCTGCGGCAGCCCAACCAGGGTCCGGCGGTCGCGACCGACCGCGGGATCGCCGCGGCGTCGGGGCGCTACGTCGCGCTGCTCGACGCCGACGACGAGTGGCTGCCGGACCGCGTCGTGCGAGCGGTCGAGCTGCTCGAACGACGGCCCGAGGTCGGCCTCGTGCACGGCGACATGACGGTCGTGGACGCGGCGGGCGGCGTCCTGCACCCGTCGATGTTCGCGTGGGCGCACCTGACCGTCGGCTCCGGAGCGCTGCTCGCGAGCTATCTCGCCGACAACCAGGCGACCACGTCGGCGATCACGGTCCGAGCCGAGCTCGCGAAGTGCCTGCCCGCGGCACCAAGCTGGGCCTGGTGCCGCGACTGGTGGATCGCCGCGCACGTCGCGGCGACGCACGAGATCGCCGTGCTCGACGGCCCGGTCGCGCGCTACCGCGTCCACGGCACGAACGCGGCCGCGTTCGGCGGGGACGACCCCGAGCGCGTCCTGCGCCTGCAGGAGCGCGCCCTGCGCGTGCGCCGGATCCTGCTCCGCACGCTCGACCTCCGGCGCGCGACGCTTCCCCAGCTCGCCGCCGTCTGGAGTCACCACATGGCGCTCGCGAGCCGCGTCGCCTCCGCACGCGAGCTGACGCTCGATGCGGTGCTGCCCGTCGACGACGCGCTGCGCGACGAGTGCGCCGAGCGGGTCGAGCGCGCACGCGAGCGCAACGCGCACGACCCCGCGGGAGCGGGGCGGCTCGCGCTCGCGGCGCTCGCGGCCGACGGGTCGGCCGAGGAGGCGGCCCAGCTCTTCCGCCGCGCGCTCGCCGACCAGGCACTCGCGGATCGCGGTGCCGCGCTCGATCACGTCGCGGCGGGCCTGGACGCGAGCGACCGGGGCGAGCTGGAGACGGCCGCGCGGCAGCTCGACGCGGCGCTGGCGGTCGATCCGCGCGACGCGCACGCCCGCTTCGCGTTGGAGGCCGTCCGCAGCCGAATCGCCGGCCGCCCGCCGGCGGCGCGCGACAACGTCGCGCGCGAGCGGCTCACCGGCCCGCGCGGAGCGTCGGTGCGCGGCGCCCGTGCGTTCATCGCCGTCGCCTCGGCGGACGAGCTGGAAGCCGATCCGTCGCTCCTGCGCACCTGGGCGGCCTGCTTCGACGGTGACGACGACGCGACGCTCGCCATCTACGCGCCCGACGCGGACCCGGGCGCCGCCGAGGCGCAGGCCGTCGCCGCCCTCGCCGCCGGCGGCCTGACGGCCGAGGACGAGCGCGACCTCCAGCTGATCGCCGCGCCGCGCAGCGATGCGCTCGAAGCCGACCTCGCGCACGTCGCGCACGTGCGACTCGCGCGGCGTCCCGCCGCCGGCGCGCTCGCGGCGCTCGCCGCCGTGGCCGACGCCGACCCTCTGCTGCAGCTCGCGCGACGCCGCTGGACCCATGACGGTCTCGGCCGCTCGCTCCGCTTCGCCATCAAGGTCTGCGCTCCCCACTGGGATGGCGCCGAAAGCTGGGGCGACACGCACTTCGCACGCGCGCTCGCCGACGAGCTGCGCCGACGCGGGCACGAGGCGCTGGTCCAGGTGATCGAGGAGTGGGACGACGCCGACGGCCGCGCCTGCGACGTCGTCGTGCACCTCCGCGGGCTCGACGCCTACGTCCCCCGCGACGGACAGCTGAACGTGCTCTGGTGCATCAGCCACCCGGAGCTGGTCGGACCGGCCGAGTGCGACCGATACGACCTCGCCTACAGCGCCTCCGCCCGACACGCCGCCGCACTCTCGTGGGAGGCCACGCGTCCCGTACGGCTGCTGCCGCAGGCCACCAACCCTGCCGTCTTCTTCCCGGACGCCGACCCCAGCCACGACCGCGAGCTGGTCTTCGTCGGCAACTCGCGACGGGTCGTGCGCCCGATCGTCCGGGACCTGCTGCCGACCACGCGCGACCTCGCCGTCTGGGGCCGCGACTGGGAGGGGATCGTCGACCCGCGGCACCTCGCCGGGCCGTATCTGGCCAACGACGAGGTGCGGCGCGCGTACTCGTCGGCGGCGCTCGTGCTGAACGACCACTGGGACGACATGCGGGCCTGGGGGATCGTCTCGAACCGCGTCTACGACGTGCTCGCCTGCGGCGGCATGCTGATCAGCGACGACCTGCCGGAGCTGCGGGAGCAGCTCGGCGACGCCGTCCTCACCTATCGCTCGCGCGACGAGCTGCACGCGCTCGTCGAGCGGCGGCTCGCCGATCGCGCCGGAAGGGCGGCGACGCGCGTGGCCGGACGTGCGCTCGTGCTCGCCGAGCACACGTTCGCGCGACGCGTCGACACGCTGCTGGACGCCGTCGGCGCTCAGCTCGGCACGCTCGCGACGGCGAGGACCTGAGCGCGAGGAAGCGCAGCGCCTGGTCGATCGCTGCGCGGGTCGGTGTCGTGCCACTCGGGGATCAGCGCGCTGGGCCCGCAGCCGACGTGGACCTTGCGCGGCGCACCCCTTCGCCGGACCGGGCCGCGTCCGCCTTGCGCGGATCGATGAACTGGCTCATGGCCTCGCGATCGGCGCCGCGCCGGCCCGCTTGAGCGCGCGCCCGCCGCGTCCCTCAACCTCCACGCCACCCGGCCGATCATCCTGGACGTGCCCTGGACGTCCACGCCCCGGGTCACGCTCGGCGTGGCCACCTGGAACCGCGACACGTACCTCGCGGCGTCGATCGAGAGCGGGCTGGCGCAGACCTACGAGGACTTCGAGCTGCTGGTCGTCGACGACGGCTCGACCAATCCGGCGGTCGCGGATGTGTTGGCGCGCTTCGCCGGCGATCCGCGCGTGCGCGTGGTGCGCCACCCGGTGAACCGGGGGATCGCGGCGGCGTACGACACGATCGTGAGCGAGGGACGTGGCGAGCTGATCGCGATGATCGGCGACGACGACGTCAACCTTCCCGACCGGCTCGCGCGCGAGGTCGCGATCTTCGACCGTCATCCCGAGACCGGCGTCGTCCACGGCGACGCGCTCGTGATCGACGCCGCCGGCCGCGAGACCGGCGCCTGGACGACGCGCGACTTCACGCCGGCCGCGCTCGTGCACGCCTTCTACCGCTCGCACAACCACCTGGTCGACCCGACGCGTATGGTCCACCGCCGCGTCTACGAGCAGGTCGGCGGCTACGACTCCAGCTACCGCGTCGCCCAGGACCTGCACTTCTGGCTGCGCGCCGCGCGCCACGTCCGCTTCCGTCACGTTCCCGGCGGCCCGCTGATCGGCTTCCGCCGCCACGGCGCGAACACGTCGGACGAGTCGGCCCGCGCGATCGAGGTGGACGACGTCGAGCGCGCCCTCGAGATGGGCCTGGAGCTGTACAGGCTGCTCGAGCTGGTGCCCGAGCTCGACTGGGCGGTGCTCGATCAGCGCGACGCGGAGGTCCAGGCGCTACGCCGCCTCGCCGACCAGGTCGAGCACCGGCTGCTGCCGCTCCCGCGCTTCGCGGCGAGGCTGCGCGCGCTCGCCGACGCCGAGGCCCGCGCGAGCGGCCCGCCGCGCCGCGCGCCGCGCAACGGCAGACGGCTCGTGATGACCGCCTTCGGCTGGAACGACAGCGGCGGCGGGACCGTCGTCCCGCGCCTCGCGGCGAAGGAGCTGGCCCGGCGCGGCTGGGATGTGACCGTCTTCCACGCGGCCGTGCGGCCGACCGCCGCGCGCATCCCGTACGAGCTGCGCGAGTGGGACGAGGACGGCGTCCACCTCGTCGGCGTCCACAACCGCGCGCACGGGCTGTGGGACCTCGGCAACCCCGGGCGGGAGCTGGACGACCCGCCGATCACGGCCGCCTTCGCCGCCCTGCTCGACCGCGTCGATCCTCATGTCGTCCACTTCCACAACCTCCACAACCTCGGCGCCGCGCTGATCGACGTGGCGGGCGCCCGGGGCGTGCCGAGCTGGTTCACGACCCACAACTACTGGCTGTTGTGCCCGCGCGCCTACCTGATGACGGGGGACGGCTCGATCTGCGCCGGCCCCGGCGACGGCGGCCGCTGCGCGGCGTGCGTCGGCTCGCCCGACCCCGCCGGCCACGAGCGGCGCCTGGCGGAGATCCGCGCGCGCGCGACGCGTGGGCTGACCGGCGTGATGGCCGTCTCCGACGCGGTCCGGCGCACGCTGCTGAACGCCGGCTACCCGGCGGAGATGGTCGAGGTCGTGCGCCAGGGCATGCCGCACGACGTCGAGATCTGGGAGCGGATCGGCTCCCACCGCAGACCCGGCCGCACCCACGACGACGCGCTGACGGTCGCCTTCCTCGGCTCCGCCTACCCGCACAAGGGGCCGCAGCTGCTGGTGCAGGCCGCGCAGCGGACCGCCGCGTGGCTGCGGGTCGAGATCCACGGCGAGGTGCCCGAAGCGTTCGCGCGGCAGCTGCGCGCGCTCGACACGCGCGGCGTGGTCGAGCTGTCGGGGTCGTTCGCGGCCAGCGAGATCGGGCGCGTGTTGTCGGGCGTGGACGTCGCCGCGCTGCCCTCGACCTGGTGGGACTGCGCGCCGCTCGCCGCGAGCGAGTGCCGCGCGGCAGGGGTGCCGCTCCTCGTCCCGCGACTGGGCGGTCTCGCCGAGGCGGTCCGCGACGGGGTCGACGGGCTCGCCTTCGACCCGCTCGACGCCGACGACCTCGCGCGGCAGCTCGACCGCCTCGCGAGCGAGCCGGGTCTGCTCGAACGGCTGCAGGGGGCGATCGACCCGCCCCGCGCCTTCGCGAGCTATGTGGACGAGCTGGAGGCGCGGTACGACGGGCGAGGGCCGGCCGGGCGCGGCGGGGCGGAGGACGCGCGCGCCGCCGGGCGGCCGTCGGGCGCGGGCGACGGGACCGACGACGCGCGCGCCGACGAGCGCCGGCCGGCCGCGCGCGGCGCCGCAATTGCCGCCGAGACCGCCGCCCTCCGCTGGGAAGGCGCCCCGGAGGCGCCGCTCGCCCGCCTCCTCCCCGGCCGCGTCCAGCGCGTCGCCGCTGGCGACGGGCCGCTGCCGCACGCCGCCGACGCGGAGCTGCGCGACGCCTGGCCGCCGGACCCGCGCCCGGCCGCCTCGGGACGCCTCGTGCAGCTGGCGCCGGCAGGCGCCCGTCCCGCCGGCCTCGACCCCGACGCCCGCGCGGCCCTGCGCGACCGCGTCGACGCCCTCTGGGTCGCCAGCGACGGCGACCGCGCCACCTGGATCGCCGACGGCGTCGCCCCCGAGCGCGTCGCCGTCGCGCCGGTCGACGCGGCCGACCCCGCCGCCGCGCACGCCGCGCTCGCCACGCTCCTCGCCCGCCCGCCTCGCACCGCGGACCCCGCAGATGTCGCCCCGCGCGAGCTGGAGGAGCGCGCCGCCCTGCGCGTCCTCGCGACGCCCGCGTGGCGATCGCACGCGCTCCCCGACCGCCTGCCGGAGCTGCTCGCGCAGTGGTGCGCGACGACGATCGCGGCGACCGACGCCTGCCTCTACCTGCTCGCCGACCCCCCCGTCGACGGCACGCCCGAGCAGCTCGAGGCGCGGGTGCTCGCGGCCGCCGCGCGCGCCGGCGCCGACCTCGACGACGCCGGCGACATCAACCTGATGCTGGAGCCGTTCACGAGGGAGCGCGACGCGGCGCTGCACCGCGCCACCGGCGTCTACGTCCCGCTCCACGCCGGCTGCGC
>JAATFK010000490.1 GCA_015655225.1 Solirubrobacterales bacterium
AGTCCTCGCGGATCGTGTCGAGCTGGCCGATCAGGTCGTCGCCGACGACGGCGGCGACGGTCAGCGGGACGCCCGCCTCGGCCGCGGCCTCGCGGAATGCACGCGCGCAGGCGGCGGGGTTGAGCGCGCCGGCGTTAGTGACGACCTTGATTCCCCGCTCGTGGATCTCCTTCAGCCGCGGCGCGAGGACGCTGATCGCGTCCGGCACGAAGCCGGCCTCGGGGTCCTTCTGCCGCACGCGGGCGAGGAGCGCCATCGTGATCTCGGAGAGGTAGTCGGCGACGAGGTAGTCGATCTGCGCGTGGTCGAGCAGCTGATCGACGGCGTGGCTGGTATCGCCCCAGAAGGCTGCCCAGCAGCCGAGGCGGACGGAGTCGGAGGGCATGGGAGCGATGCTAAATAAGCGTTTAGTTGAAGTCAAGGGCCGTTTGCTGCAAGGATGGGTGGATGGCCCGTGGCAGCGCTGATCTGACCCGCGAGAGATTGCTCGGAGCGGCGCACGACCTGTTCGTGGAGCGCGCCGGCCAGTCCGCGTCGGTCAGCGAGATCTGTGCGCGGGCCGAGGTGAACGTGGCGATGGTGAAGTACTGCTTCGGCAGCAAGGACGGATTGCTCGACGCGCTGCTGGAGCGCGTGCTGCAGCGGCTGTCGGGCGAGCTGTCGCGCCTGTCCGAGGCGCCGTTGGATCCAACGGCGAAGCTCCGCCGGCACGTCGCCGAGATCGTCCGCAACTACGTCCGCTACCCGTACGTGAACCGCCTGATGAGCGAGCGCCTGCTCGCTGCCGAGCCCGATGCCGTCGACCGCATCAGCGCGAGCTTCGCGATCCCGGCGCGGGATTGGTACGCGAGATTGCTGGCGGACGGGGCTGCTTCAGAGGGCTGGCGCGAGCTCGATCCCACGCTGTTCTTCTTCACCGTCATCGGGGTCTGCGAGTTTCTGTTCTCCGCGCGGCCGCTGTTGGAGCGCGCCTTCGACGCTCAGCTCGACGAGGCGCTTTTGGCGCGGTTCACGGAGCATGTGACGGAGTTGGTGGTCGCCGGGATGGCGTCCCCAGTCCGCGCTTCAGACTGAACAGCGACCACGAAAGAGGGTGGTTTGCTGCGTGGTCGGCGCTCCCGTGAGGCGCGGCCGTGATGAGAGGCAGTCTGTGTGTCCATAGGACACAGAGAACGCCTCAGGTCCGGATGTGCGCGGATCGCCGTTCACAACCGCCTAGGCGACAGTGGCGCCCACGAGAGCCGCGACCGACGGAAGCGAATCGAGCCCCGCCACAGCAGACTCCAAGGCATCGAGCTGCTCGCGGGACAACGCCATCTCAGGCTCCATCCGCACGATGTTCGCGAGAACGCCGTCCCAATCCCAGCCGTACGTCGAAGCGTCGGGAACCAGCTCGCCGACCCAGGTCGACCCCGAGGAGGTCTCCAACTCGACGCGCCCGCCCAGCGACGGGAGCCCGTCGTCCGGCAGCACCTCCGTCACCGACACCAGCCGCCCAATCACCGGATCCTCAAAATCCTCCAGACCCGCCAATGTCGCGCCACGGCGCTTCAACGCCATCGCGACGCAGTACTCGGCGCTCATCAGCGTCGCGCCCACGTCGCCGTAGGGGCCCGGGTTGACGGTGCCGGGGTAGGTCCGGTCCTGCGGGTTCAGGTAGCAGCGGATGGCGGTGATGTCGGCCGGGTCGAGGTCGTGCTCGACCGCGAGGTCGATCGCGACCTGCACCGGGCTCTGCGTGATCGCGCAGACCGGATAGGGCTTGTAGGTGACGTCGAGCAACCGCCAGCGCTCGCCCAGCTCCCAGTCGGCGTCCGCTTCCGAGCCGGGCTCGACGCCGGCGAACGCCCGGGCAAATCCTGCGGCGCCCTCGTACCAGTGGGGCGCGCCGTGGAAGCCGGCGGCCGCCAGCTGGGCGGCGAGGACGCCGTTGCGGGCGGCCATGCCGAGCTCGAAGCGCCACTCGGGGGTGCCGTCGATCCAGGTCTGGTTCAGGCCGCCGGAGAAGCTCGACGAGAGGGCGATCGCGTCGGCGGTCGCGGCGGCGTCGAGGCCCAGCACCGAGGCCGCACCGGCGGCCGCGCCCAGCGTGCCGAAGACCGGCGAGGCGCGGAATCCGCGAGCCGTGGAGGCGGCGGCGAGCCGCTCGCCGACGGCGGCGGCGACCTCGCAGCCGGCGACGATCGCGGCCAGCACGGCGGCGCCGTCTCTGCCCTCGCGCTCGGCGACCGCCAGCACGGCCGGGATCACGGCGGCGCCGACGTGCGTCTTGGCGGCGAAGTGGGTGTCGTCCTGTGCGCGGGCGTGGATCAGCTGCGCGTTGACGAACGCCGCGTACTCGGCGCCGACCTTGCCGCCGTCACACAGCAGCGTCGCCTCCGCCGGCGTGCGGTCGCGGACGAGCGCCCACAGTCTCGGGCCGACCGTGTACGCGGCGGCCGCGCACGTCAGGTCGTGGAGCAGGTTGCTCTTGAGTCTCGTGACGACCTCGGCCGGCAGCGTGTCGGCGCGCACGCCGGCGGCGAAGCTGCCGAGCTGGGCTCCGACGGTCTCGTTCAGGTGGGCGACGCTCATGCGGTGACCTCCGTGACGGCGGTGGCGGTGGATGCGCGGTCGAGCAGCACGGCGCCGGTCTCGAGCCGCTCGCGGACGCTGGCGAGGAACTGCGCGCCCTCGGCTCCGGTCAGCACACGGTGGTCGCAGCCGAGCACGATGCGCATCAGGCGACGCTGCGTGGCCGGCTCGACGCGGGCGGCGCCGACGCCGAGGATCGCCGCCTGCGGGACGTTGACGATCGGGTCGAAGTCCTCGATCCCGAACATGCCGAGGTTCGAGACGGTGAACGTGGCGGCCGCCAGCTGCTCGCGCGTGAGCTTGCGGCGCTGGGCGAGGTCGGCGACCTCGCGGACGGCGGCGGCGATCTCGTGGACGTCCTTCTCGTCGGCGTCCAGCACCGAGGGGACGACGAGGTTGCCGGGGATCGCCATCGCGACGCCGACGTTCACGTGGGGATAGACGGCGACGGCGCCCTCCTCCTCCCACGACGCGTTCACACCAGGATGCTCGCGCAGCGACAACGCGACCGCGCGCACGATCGCGTCGTTCAGCGTCGGCACGAGCTCGCCTTCGGCGGCGGCCGCGCGCAATCCGGCGCGCGCGTCCACCAGCTCGGTCACGTCGGCGCTCATGCGCAGGTAGAAGACCGGCGCGGCGGCGCCGGCGACGCAGTGGCGCGCCATCGCGCGCCGCTGCAGGGAGAGCTTCGCGACCTCCGGGACGCCGCGCGGGTCGGCCGCCGGGGCCGAGGCGCTCATGCCTCGACCACCGCCAGGATCTGCTCGACGGGGATGATGTCGCCCTCGGCGACCGACAGCTCGGCGACCGTGCCGTCGGCCGGCGCGACGATGTCCATGTTCGCCTTGTCGGTCGCAACCTCGAGCAGCACGTCGCCCTCCGAGACGGTCGCGCCGACCTCGACGTGGACCTCGATCACCTCGACCTCCTCGGTGTCGCCGGGCTCCTCGATCTTGACCTCGTGACGGGACACTTCAGGACTCCTTGGTCGTCGTGCGGATCGCCGCCAGCACGTCGTCGACGCCGGGCGTCCGGGCCTCCGCCAGCGGCACCGGGGTGGGGACGTTCACGAACGGCGAGGTGACGCGGATCGGCGCCGCCTTCAGGTCCGAGAGGGCCGACTCGACCGCGAGCGCGAACACCTCGGAGGCGAACGAGTACGGCGAGGTCGCCTCCTGCGCGACCACCAGCCGGCCGGTTCTGCGAACCGACGCGAGCAGCGTGTCGGCGTCGAGCGGCGAGAGCGTGCGGGGGTCGATCACCTCGACCGAGATGCCGTCCTCCTCCTGCGCCCGCTCGGCCGCCTCCAGCGCCCGGTCGACGAGCCGGCCGATCGCCACGACCGTGACGTCGGTGCCCTCGCGGCGCGTGTCGGCGACGCCGATCGGCAGCAGGAAGTCCTCCTCCTGCGGCACGTCGCGACGGGCCGGCAGCAGCCCGAGCGTCTCGATGAAGAGGACCGGGTCGTCGTCGCGGATCGCCGACTTCAGCAGCCCCTTCGCGTCCGCCGCGTTCGACGGCATCACGACCTTCAGCCCCGGCACGGCTGAGTACCAGGCCTCGAAGTTCTGCGAGTGCTGCGCGCCGTTCGGGCCGCCGGCGCCGCACATCGTGCGGATCACGAGCGGCATCGACGCGCCGGAGAAGTAGCGGTACTTCGCCGCCTGGTTGACGATCTGGTCCATCGCGATCATCGCGAAGTCGAAGAACATGATCTCGACCACGGGACGCAGCCCGACGGCGGCGCCCCCGACGCCGAGGCCGACGAGCACGGCCTCGCTGATCGGCGTGTCGCGCACGCGCAGGTCGCCGAATCTGTCCCGCAGTCCACGGGTGACGCCGTACGGTCCGCCGGGGCGGCCGACGTCCTCGCCGACGAGCACGACGCGCTCGTCACGCTCCATCTCCTCGGTCAGCGCCTGGTTGATCCCCTGCCAGAATCTGAGCGAGCGGGTGGGGGTCTCGACGGCGCTCATGCGGCGGCGTAGTGGTCGAGGGCGATCACGTCGGGTCCGGCGATCGGGCTCTGCTGCGCGAACGCGAGCGCGGCCTGGATCTCGGTCTCGACCTCGGCGTCGAGCGCGGCGCGCTCGGCCGGGTCGAGCGCCGCGGCGGCGCGCTCCAGCGGGTCGTTGCCTCTCGCGGCGGTGACCTCGTCCTCGTTGCGGTAGAGGGCGCGGTCGCCGGCGTAGTGGCCGAACCAGCGGTAGGTGACCGCCTCGATCAGCGCCGGCCCGCCACCGGCGCGGGCGCGCTCGACGGCGGTGGAGACCGCGGCGGCCATCGCGGTGACATCGTTGCCATCGACCCGTTCGCCATGGATCCCGAACGGCTCGCCGCGGCGGTAGATCTCGCCGGCGACGTGCAGCTCCTGCGGGGTGAGCTCGACGTACTGGTTGTTCTC
>JAATFK010000726.1 GCA_015655225.1 Solirubrobacterales bacterium
CGCTCGCCGGCCTCCCGGCGGTCGCGATGGCCTATCTCTCGGAGGAGGTGCACGGCGCCTCGCTCGGCCTCTCGATCGGGCTCTACATCGGCGGCAACGCGATCGGCGGAATGTCCGGACGGCTGATCGCCGGCGAGCTGGCCGGGATCGGCGGCTGGCAGCTCGGCCTCGCCGGGATCGGCGGGCTCGGGCTCGTCTGCGCGCTCGCCTTCCTCAAGCTGCTGCCGCGCTCGGTCCACTTCACGCCCCGCCCGTTCGAGCCGCGCGTCGCGCTGCGCCGCCTCCGGAGCGACCTGACGGAGCCCGGCCTGCTGCGCCTCGACGCCGTCGGCGCGCTGCTGATGGGCGCGTTCGTCGCGGTCTACAACGGGCTCGGCTTCCGCCTCTCGGCGCCGCCCTACCACCTCGGCCAGGGCGCGCTGGCGGCCGTCTTCCTCGTCTATCCGGTCGGCTCGTTCAGCTCCGCCTGGGCCGGCCGGCTCGCCGACAAGCTCGGGCGCCGGCCGGTGCTGCCGCTCGCGATCGTCCTCGCCGGCGTCGGCCTGGTGCTGACGAGCGCGCACGCGCTCCCGCTGATCGTGCTCGGGATCGCGACGCTGACGGCCGGCTTCTTCGCCGGCCACTCGGTCGCCTCCAGCTGGGTCGGCCGCCGCGGCTCCGGCCGCACCGGCTCCGCCGCGCAGGCCTCGGCGCTCTACCTGCTCGCCTACTACGGCGGCTCCTCGCTCGCCGGGATCGTCGCCGGCGCCGCCTGGAGCGACGGTCAGTGGACCGCGGTCACGGCGGTAGCCGGGACGCTGCTGACGGTCGCGCTGCTGCTGGCGCTGCGGCTGCGGCGCACGCCGCCGCTCGTGCCGGCGACCCCGGCCGCCGCGAGCGCGGCGGCCGCCTAGGAGGCGACGGCGGGCGGTCTCGGCGTCGGCGTGACGACCGAGGTGCAGTACATGCAGCGTCTCGCCTCGCGCGGGATGCGGCTCGTGCACTCGGGGCACATGCGCGACTCGTCGTCCGGCGGTCTCGGCCGCAGCCGTTCGAGCGGCGCGACGACGAGGAAGTAGATCGCCGCCGCGACGATCAGGAACGCGATCACGGCGTTGATGAAGGCGCCGTATCTGAAGCGGCTGCCGTTGATCGTGAAGGTGAGGTTCGAGAAGTCCGGCTTGCCGCCGATCGCGGCGATGATCGGCGTGATGATGTCGACGACGAGCGCGGTCACGATCGCGCCGAAGGCGGCGCCGACGACGACCGCGACCGCGAGGTCGACGACGTTGCCGCGGAGGATGAATCTCTTGAAGCCGCTCAGCACCGGCCGCAAGCTAGCGGCGGGTGCGGACGGCTGACGCTCCGCCGGTCGGGGCGCTGACCGTCGGAGCGGTGCGCGGCGTCCCACCCGGGCGCAGACGCGCCAACGTGATCGCGATCCGGTCCTGGACGGTGTGCGCGGCGTCGGGCGAGACGCTGTTCTCCAGAAGGGAGAAGGCGATCAGGTGGCCGTTCGTCGTCGTGCAGTAGCCCGACAGCGCGGAGACGTTCGAGAGCGTCCCGGTCTTGCCGACGCAGCGGTCCTGCGCCGACGTCCCCCGCAGCCGGTCGACCAGCGTCCCGCTGCGGCCGGCGACCGCGAAGCCGCTGCGGAAGCCGGTCTGGTCGCGCATCCCGTCGAGCAGCGTGACGATCTGGCGCGGCGTCGTATGGTCGCCGCGCGAGAGGCCGGAGCCGTCGACCACGGTCGGGGTGATCTTGAAGTGGGAGGCGATCGTCGAGCGCACGACGGCGGCGCCGGCGGCGGTCGAGCCGGCGGTGCCGAACTTGGCGCCGACGTCCTTCAGCAGCATCTCGGCGAAGAAGTTGTCGGAGGGGACGAGCGTCAGTCTCACGAGCGTCGCGAGCGACGGCGAGGTGACGGAGGCGAGCGGCTGCGCCGAGGCCGGCGCGGTCCGCTGGCCGATCCGGCTGGTGACGCGCACGTGCGCGGCCTTCAGCGCCGCCGCGAGCTGCTGGGCGGCGAACGTCGCCGGCTTCGTCTGGATCGCGGTGCCCTGCTCGTTCGCGAGGCCGCGGTTGAAGTCGAGCGCGCTCAGCGGCCCGCCGAGGTCGGTGTCGAAGGCGTAGCCGGAGGCGGGGTCGCCGCGCAGCGTGTCGAACCACGACTCGTCGCCGTAGATCGCGCCCGTCACCTGCGTGATCCCGGCCGCCGCGAGCCGCTTCGCGAGCGTCGTCACGTCGGCGCCGCTGCCGTACGCGCCGCGGATGAAGCTGGCGCTGCCGAACGTCGGGTCGCCGCCGCCGTGCAGGTAGAGGTCGCCGCGCCAGACGCTGCCGTCGAGCGCCCCGACGCCCTCGATCGTCGTCGGCAGCGACGCGCCGGCGCCGAACTTCAGCAGCGCCGTCGAGGTCGTGTAGAGCTTCTCGTTCGAGGCCGGGATCCGCGGCGTGTCGGCGCGGACGGTCGCGAGCACGCTCCCGGTCGTCGTGTCGAGGACGTAGGCGCCGGAGCCGCCGCCGGCGCGCGCGAGCTGGTTCGCGATCGTGGTCGAGAGCGACGCCGCGCCGGCGCCGGCCGGGCTCGCGAGGGCGCTCGCCAGCAGGCAGGCGCCGGCGAGGCGGGCGAGGCGGCGACGGCCGGGGCGGGGGAGACGGACGGCAGGCACGGACACGATCCTCTCAACAACGGGGCACCGGAGGAGTAGCGGTGCGATACGACGGAACGTCGCCGTACACTACGGCGATGGGAAAGGTCGTGAGCCTCGACGGTCCCGCGCCGCGCTCCCGCCGCGGGCGCTCGGCGGCCGGCCGTTCGCGTCCGTCCCGCACCGCGCTCGTGCTCGGCGGCGGCGGCCTCACCGGCGCCGTCTACGAGATCGGCGCCCTGCGGGCGCTCGACCTGCTGGCGGTCAACCGCGGCGTGACCGACTTCGACGTCTACGTCGGCACGAGCGCCGGCTCGTTCGTCGCCGCGATGACGGCGAACGGGATCACGCCGGAGGAGATGATGCGCGTCGTCAACCGCCAGGTGCCGACGCCGTTCCCCGACATCGACCTCGGCACGCTGCTGCACCTGAACGTGCGCGAGCTGGCCGGCAAGGCGGTCGTCTTCCCCTTCCGGCTGGCGAAGCTCGCGCGCCAGCTGGTCGGCCAGGTCGGGCAGGTCTCGGCGCTCGACATCGTCCTGAGCCTGGCGGAGGGGATGCCGTCGGGCTTCTACTCCGGCGCGGGGATCGAGTCGTATGTCCGCTCGGTGCTGGAGGACCCCGAGCACAGCGACGACTTCCGCCGGCTGCGGCGCGAGCTGTTCCTGACCGCGACCGACCTCGACACCTGCGAGCGGATCGTCTTCGGCTCGCCCGGCTGGGACGACGTGCCGATCTCGACCGCGGTGCGCGCCTCGACCGCGCTGCCGATGGTCTACGAGCCGGTCCGCGTCGGCGAGCGCGAGCTGGTCGACGGCGGGATCGTCTCGACCACGAACCTCGACATCGCGGTCGACGCGGGCGCCAGATTCGTCGTCGTCGTCAACCCGCTCGTGCCGTACGTGAACGCGGCCCAGCCGGACGGCACGTGGGAGCGCCGCATCTCCGAGATGGGCTTCCCGGCGATCGGCTACCAGACCTTCAAGCTGATGATGTACGAGCGGCTGCA
>JAATFK010000623.1 GCA_015655225.1 Solirubrobacterales bacterium
AAGATCCTCACAGTCGGCCAGGCGGTCGACTTCGTCCTCGCCACCACCGCCGCTGACCGCGAGCCGGGGCCCTGACCGCTGAGCGCCCTCGCGGACCTGCTCGACCAGCTGCCGGAGGACCTTGCCCGGCAGGTGGTCACGCATTCGTCGTGGACGGAGCGTCGCTCGGACTCGTACGAGCGGCTCGCCTTCCTCGGCGACAGCGTGCTGTCGCTTGCGGTCACGACGCATCTGTACCCGCGCCTGGAGGCGGAGCGCTTCGGCGCCGGCCGGCTCACCAAGATCCGCGCGCAGGCGGTCTCCGGCCGCTCCTGCATGGCGGTCGCCGAGCGGCTCGGCGCGCCCGAGCGGCTGCGCGCGGCCGCGCCCGAGGGGATCGGGCAGAACGCGAGCGCGCTGGTGCGGACCGAGCGCGTGCTCGCCTCCGTGATCGAGGCCGTGATCGGGGCCTGCTACCTCGCGTTCGGCTACGAGGCGACGGCTGAGGCGGTCGTGGAGGCGTTCGAGCCGGAGATCGAGGAGGCGCTGGAGCACCCGGTCGACTTCAAGTCGGCGCTGCAGGAGCGGCTCGCCCGGCGCGGCGAGGTCGTCGCCTACAACGTCGCCGCCGAGGAGGGCCCGCCGCACGACCGCGTGTTCGCCGTCGTCGCCGAGGTCAGCGGCACCGAGATCGGCGCCGGCCGCGGTCGCAGCAAGAAGGACGCCGAGCAGGAAGCGGCGAGGCTGGCGCTCGAGGCGATGGGAGCGTAGGGCATGCATCTGAGATCGCTCACGCTGAGAGGCTTCAAGTCGTTCCCGGACCGCACGCGGCTGGCGTTCGGCGAGGGCGTCAGCGTCGTCGTCGGGCCGAACGGCTCGGGCAAGTCGAACGTCACCGACGCGGTGCTGTGGGCGATGGGCGAGCAGTCGCCGCTGGCGGTCCGCGGCCAGTCGATGCAGGACGTGATCTTCGGCGGCGGCCATGGGCGCAAGGCGAGCCAGCAGGCCGAGGTCGAGCTGGTGCTCGACAACGGTGACGGGACGCTGGAGATGGACTTCGCGGAGGTCTCGATCACGCGTCGGCTCGACCGCTCCGGGGACGGCGAGTACCGCCTGAACGGGACCCGCTGCCGGCTCGCCGACGTGCTCGAGGTGCTGTCCGACACGGGCCTTGGGAAGGAGTCGCACTCGGTCATCTCGCAGGGCCGGGTCGAGGCGATCGTGACCTCGAAGCCGCGCGACCGGCGGATGCTGATCGAGGAGGCGGCCGGGCTCGGCAAGCACCGCAAGCGCCGCCGCCGCGCGCAGCTGAAGCTCCAGCGGACGCAGGACAACCTCGACCGCGCGCTCGACGTCGAGCGCGAGGCCCGCTCGCGGCTGCGGCCGCTCAAGCGCCAGGCGGAGGCGGCCGAGCTGCACGAGCGCCTGGAGCGCCAGTCGCTGGAAGCGCGCTGGGAGCTGGGCCGCGACAGCATGCGGACGAGTCGGATCGAGCTGGCCGCCGCCGAGGCGGCCGTGCTCGCCGCGCGGGAGCGCCGCGACGAGGCGGAGGCGCTGCTCGGAGCGGTCGCGAGACGGCGCGAGGCGGCCGAGCAGGCGTTGCAGCAGCGCAGCGAGCAGCGGGAGGAGCTGTCGGGCCGCGCGCACCGCGCCCGCGCCGCCGGCGAGCGCGTCGGGATGCGGCTGGAGGCGGTGCGGGGGATCGTCTCGTCGCTGACGGAGCGGATCATCCGCCACGAGGCCGAGCTGGATGCGCTGCGGGCGCAGGCCGCCGGCGACGTGCCGGACGAGGAGGCCGCCGGCCGGGTGGAGGCGCTGCGGGCCGAGCTGGAGGCGCTGGAGCGCGACCGTGCGACCGAGCTGGAGCGCGAGCTGGCCGAGCTGGAGACGCGCCGCGCGACCGCCGCCGCCGAGGTCGCGAGGCTGCGCGAGGTGGTGGAGGAGCGCAGAGCGGTCCTCGCCGCCGCCGAGACGAAGGCCGAGGCCGCGCGGACCGGCCGCCGCGAGGCCGAGCGGGTCGTCGACGCCGCGCGCCGCGAGGCGGCGCGCGTCGGCGGCGAGCTGGCGGCCG
>JAATFK010000271.1 GCA_015655225.1 Solirubrobacterales bacterium
CCTCCACAACCCCCACGACGTTCTGCGTCGCCCGCGACGGCGTCAGCCACCGCAAGAGAAACACGCGCCCGCTCGCATCCAAGGCGAGCGACGCCGCCGCGGCCGCCGCGACGCACACCCCCACCAAAGGCACGCTCACAGCCACGAGGCTCGCGCCGATCCCGACAACCACGTGCAGCGCGGTCGCCAGCTCCCACCGCGGCCGGATCCAGTGCGGCTCCACCCGCACGGTGCGTCCGCCTGCGCGCAGCTCACCGGCGAGCCAGACGGCGGCGCGCCGCTCGGCGTCGCTGCCGGCCGGGCGGGGGCGCATGGGAGCCAGTCCCGAGACGATCTGCTCGCGCTCCATCGGGCGCCGATGATCGCAAGCCCGGCCGCGCGCGGGGCCAGCCGCCGGCACCCGCCCGCTCGACCGATAGGGTGGAACGATGGACGCGACCGACCTCGCCTTCGCCGGGATCGCCCGCCAGGCCGAGCTGATCCGCGACGGCGAGGTGACGCCGCGCGAGCTGGTCGAGCTGTACCTGGAGCGGATCGAGCGGATCGACCCGCGCCTGAACGCGATCCGCACGGTCTACGCCGAGCGCGCGCTGACCGAGGCCGACCAGGCCGGCGCCCGGCGCAGAGCGGGCGGCGAACGCACCCTGCTCGGCGTCCCGATCCTGATCAAGGACGACGTCGACGTGGCCGGCGACGTGACCGCCTACGGCAGCCGCGCGCACGACGGCCGTCCCGCCGTCGCCGACAGCGAAGTCGTGCGCCGGCTGCGCGAGGCGGGCGCGATCGTGCTCGGCAAGACGCACGTCCCGGAGCTGATGCAGTGGCCGTTCACCGAGTCGGCGACCTTTGGCGTGACGCGCAACCCGTGGGACCTCGGGCGCGTCCCGGGCGGCTCCAGCGGCGGCTCGGCGGCGGCGGTCGCGGCCGGCCTCGTGGGCGCGGCGCTCGGCACCGACGGCGCCGGCTCGATCCGCATCCCCGCCGCCTGCTGCGGCCTCTTCGGCCTCAAGCCGCAGCGCGGCCGCGTCTCCTACGCGCCGAAGCTCGACGGCTGGGGCGGGCTGTCCGTGATCGGCGGCCTCACGCGCAGCGTGCTCGACACGGGCCGCTATCTCGACACGATCGCCGAGGACACCGGCGCCAGCGGCAACGGCGCCTCCGCGACCCCGTTCGCCGACGCCGCCCAGCGCGAGCCCGGCCGGCTGCGGATCGGCTACTCGGCGAAGACGCCGCTGCCCGGCCCGGTCGGGAAGGAGCAGCGCGGCGCGTTCGAGGCGACGGTCGAGCTGCTGGCCTCGCTCGGGCACGAGGTCGAGGAGGTCGACGTGCCGTACAACGACACGGTCCTGCAGGTGATCGCGCGCTACCTGCACGGGATCCACGAGGACGCCGGCGAACTGCCGCACCCCGAGCGGCTGGAGCGCCGCACGCGGGGGATGGCGCGGCTCGGCTCGCTGATCACGCCGGCGCTGTACGCGCGCGCCCGGGCCGCCGAGGGACGGTCGACCGTCCGCCTCAACCGCGTGCTCGCCGACCACGACGTGCTGCTGACGCCGGCGCTGGCGCAGCTCCCGCTCCCGGTCGGGAGATACGAGGGCCGCGGCGCGCTCTGGACGTTCAACGGCGTCGCGCGCTTCACGCCCTACACGGCGACCTGGAACGTGACCGGCCAGCCGGCCGCCGCGGTCCCCGCCGGCTTCACCGAGGCGGGCGTCCCGCTGTCGGTCCAGCTCGTCGGGCGTCCGCACGACGAGGCGACGCTGCTGTCGCTCTCCGCGCAGCTCGAGGCGGAGCGGTCGTGGGCCGACCGCCGCCCGGCGGTGGCGGCATGAGCGACGAGCAGGAGCTGCTGGGCGTTGCGCGCGAGGCCGCGCGGGCGTCGGCCGACGAGCTGCTGCGACGCTACGGCGACCCGCGCGGGGTGAAGACGAAGAGCAGCGCGACCGACCCGGTCAGCGACGCCGACGTCGCCGCCGAGCAGGCGATCCGGGCGGTGCTCGCGCACCATCGCCCGGGCGACGCGATCCTCGGCGAGGAGGGCGGGGAGACCGCCGCGACGGGGACGACCGGCGTGCGCTGGGTCGTCGACCCGCTCGACGGGACCGCCAACTACCTCTACGAGATCCCGCAGTGGTGCGTCAGCGTCGCGGCGGAGGACGCGGACGGCGCGATCGCCGGCGTGGTGCTCGACCCGCTGCGGGGCGAGGAGTTCGTCGCGACGCGCTCCGGTCGGGCGCTGCGCGACGGCCAGCCGATCGCGGGCTCGACGAACGACGAGCTGGCGACGTCGCTCGTGGCGACCGGCTTCTCCTACCAGCCCGAGCAGCGCGCGCGCCAGGCCGAGCTGCTGGCACGGCTGCTGCCGCAGGTGCGCGACGTACGCCGCTTCGGCGCGGCCGCGCTCGACCTCGCGTGGGTCGCGTGCGGACGCTGGGACGCGTACTACGAGCGCAACCTGAACCCGTGGGACGTGGCGGCAGGGTCGCTGATCGCGGAGCGGGCCGGGATGGCGGTGCGGGAGCTGGCCGCGCGCGAGGGCGAGCCGGCGGGCGTGCTGGCCGCGCCGCCGGCGCTCGTGGATCGCTTCGAGCAGCTGCTGCTCGGCTAGCTGCCGAAGAGCTTCACCTCGTCGGGCTCGATGCGGATCAGGATCCGCTCCTCGCCTGGCTGGCGGAAGGGGTAGGTGTCCTGGCCGAGGTACTTCTTCGCGAGGGAGTCGATGTGGGCGTCGGCGCCCTCCTCGGTGACGCCGGCGAGATGCCCGCGGATCGCGACGTACTCGTACTGGTTCTCGCGGTTGGGGACCGTGAGGGTGACGCGACCGTCGCGCTCGAGGTTCGCCGGCCAGGCGCGCCCTCTGCTGCTGTTGACGAGGATCGTGTCGCCGTCGCGATCGATCCAGATCGGATTGACGAGCGGCGTGCCGTCCTTGCGCAGCGTCGCGACGAAGGCGAAGTTCGGCTCGTCGATCAGCTCCTGACTGCGTCCTGCGATCTGCTCGGCCATCGAGGGTCCTTTCACTCCGGGGTTCACGGGAGGGTGTTCCCCGACCCTACGTCCTTGCCACGTAGACTGCGAGTTCGCTGCGGCGGTGGCGGAACGGTAGACGCGATCCCCTCAAAAGGGATTGTCCGGAAGGACGTGTGGGTTCGAATCCCACCCGCCGTACTCGAGGCTCTGCTCTTGAACCGGCCCGACCCGGGTACCGTCTGAGAATGCACGCCGCCGTCCTCCACGAGCTGGGCACGCCCCACTTCGACGACTTCCCCGATCCGGTCGCCGGACCGGGTGAGGTCGTCGTGACCGTCGCCGCCGCCGGGCTGAATCCGATCGACGTCAGTCGCGCGGCAGGAACCTTCTACGGTGGGCCGCCGCCGCTGCCCTCGGTCGTCGGCAGCGAGGCGGTCGGGCGCGTCGCGGGCCGCCTGGGGCGCGTCTACCTGACCGGCTCGGTCGCGCCCTACGGGGCGATGGCGGAGCGCACGCTCGTCCGCGAGGAGACGCTGATGCCCGTGCCCGACGGCGTCGACGACGGCCTCGCGGTCGCCTTCGGGATCGCCGGCCTCGCCGCCTGGCTCCCGCTCGCCTGGCGCACGAGCGTGGCGCCCGGGGAGACCGTCCTCGTGCTCGGCGCGACCGGCGTCGTCGGCCAGATCGCGGTCCAGGCGGCGAAGCTGCTGGGTGCCGGCCGCGTCGTCGCCGCGGGCCGCTCGGAGGAGGGCCTCGCGCGCGCGAGCGCGCGTGGAGCCGACGCGACCGTCGCCTTCGGCGAGCTGCAAGGCGCCGAGTTGACCGAGGCCTTCCGCGACGCCGCCGACGGCGACGTCGACCTGGTGCTCGACCCCCTCTGGGGGATGCCGGCCGCCGCCGCCCTCGACGCGCTCGCCAACTCCGGCCGGCTGATCCAGATCGGCCAGTCCGCCGGCGCGACCGCCGAGCTGTCCTCGGCCGCGATTCGCGGCCGCCTGCGGGAGATCCGCGGGCACACGAACACCCTCGTCCCGCCCGACGTGCGCGCCGAGGCCTACGCCACGCTGCTCGGGCACGCCGCCGCCGGCCGGATCGTCGTCGACGTCGAGGCGCTCCCGCTCTGGGACGTCGAGGAGGCGTGGGCGAAGCAGCGCGCCGGCGGCGGCCGCAAGCTCGTCCTCGTCCCGTAGGCGTCCGGTTAGGCGGCGGGGGCGGGACGCGTCTGCCGCGCCGGCCGTCTCGCGTCCGGCCCGGGCCCGGCGGCGTCGCCCGGCCCGCGCACCTCGACCTCGACCTGCCAGTCCTGCCGGAAGCCCTGCGCGGCGAACGTGATCAGCAGCAGCTGCACCGGGATCAGCAGGAACGTGATGATCCCGAGCAGCGACGGGCTCGGCCCCGCGCCGCCGAAGACGGTCTGCGGCGCGGCGAAGCCGGCGTGATCGCGCGCGAACCACGACGGTCCCGCGACCCCCGCGAAGATCGCCAAAATTATCGCGAGCGCGGCCGAGACCGCCAGCGCGCCGCGGCTCCAGCGCAGGATCCCGACCGCGAGCGCGAGGTAGATCAGGATGTAGACGATCTGGAACGCCTGCGCGCCTTCGAGCGTCGACCAGCCGCCGATCAGGACGACCAGCATCATCACCACCGAGACCGCGAGCAGCAGCGTCGTCA
>JAATFK010000656.1 GCA_015655225.1 Solirubrobacterales bacterium
CTCGACCAGGCCCGCGAACGTGACCGGCTTGGTCACGAAGCCGCTGACGCCGAGGTCATAGGTGCGGAACACGTCCTCCTCGTCCTTCGAGGTCGTCAGCACGACCACCGGGATCTGCCGCAGGCGCGCGTCGGCCTTGATCTCCGCGAGCGCCTCGCGCCCGTCCTTTCTCGGCATGTTGAGGTCGAGCAGGATGATCCCCGGGCGCGGCGCGTCGACCGCCGGGTCGGCGTAGGCGCCGTCGCGGCGCAGGTAGTCCATCAGGTCCTGGCCGTCGACCACCGACTTCATCTCGTTCGCCAGCCGCGCCTGGTGCAGCGCCTCGTAGGTCAGCTCGCGGTCGTCCTCGTCGTCGTCCGCCAGCAGGATCGTCATCGGGCGTCCGCGGTCAGGCACGGACGGGTCCCTCGGGCACGGCGACGACGTCGTCGAAGGGTCGGATCACGATCACTTCCTCACGTTGGTCGATGGGCAGGGCGATGATGAAGGACGAGCCGACGCCCAGCTCGCCGTGGGCGACGATCGTGCCGCCGTGGCGCTCGGCGATCTTGCGGCAGAGTGCCAGGCCGATGCCGGTCCCGGGGTACTCGCTGCGTCCGTGGAGCCGCTCGAAGACGCGGAAGATGCGCTCCTCGTACCGGGGGTCGAAGCCGATCCCGTTGTCGCGCACCGAGATCGTGCAGGTGTCGCCGAGGACTGCCGAGTCGACCGTGATCTCCGGGACGACGCCCTCGCGGCGGAACTTCAGCGCGTTCGAGAGCAGGTTCTGCATCAGCTGGCGCAGCTGCGACGGGTCGCCGTTGATCACCGGCAGCTCGCCGACGCGCACGATCGCCCGGCAGCGCTCGACCTCGTGCTCCAGGTCCTCCAGCACCTCGCTCGTGACCTCCGCGAGGCTCACCGGCGCGAACGGCCGCGTCTGGGTCGCGACGCGGGAGAAGCGCAGCAGGTCCTCGATCAGCTGCTGCATCCGCTCGGCGGCCGCGTTCGTGCGCAGCAGGTAGTCGCGTCCCTTCTCCGAGAGGCGGTCGGACTCGATCAGGGTCAGCTGCTGGGTGAAGGTCCGCACCTTGCGCAGCGGCTCCTGCAGGTCGTGGGAGGCGATCGAGGCGAACTGGTCGAGCTCGTCGTTGGAGCGGGCGAGCTCGGCCGCCCGCCGCGCGAGCGCAGCGTTCGTCTCCTCCAGCTCCCCGTTCAGCAAGGCCAGCTGCGCGTTCGCGTCACGAACGTGATCCCGCGTGCGCAGGGCGCGGCGGGCGAGCGCGAAGGCCGCCGCCGTCGTCAGCGCGAAGCCGAGCAGGATCAGCCACGGCACCCACTTGCGCAGCCCCGAGACGGTCGCGAACAGCGCCTTCGCCGGGGAGGAGAGGACCAGCCGCCAGGTCGAGTCGGCGAACCTGACCTGCACGTGGTAGCGGCCGTTGACCTGGCCGGAGGTCTGCGAGAGCGCCTTGATCTGCGACGCGCCGCGGAAGACGTAGCCGGATCTGCGCGCCGGATTGGTGGAGGCGATCACGGCGTCATTCGCGTCGACCAGGTAGCTGTAGGTGCCCTTGACGCTCGGGATCTTCAGCAGGTCGGCCTGGAGGAACGCGCTCAGGGAGGCGGGCGCGATCCCGGTCAGGACGATCCGCGTGCCGAGCGGCGTCGGGACCGCGACGGCGAAGTTGATCACGCCGGTGCTGCCGTAGGGCAGGATGTTCCCGAGGCCGAGCGGATGGCCGGCGCGGACGAGCGCGACCGCCGCCGACTCGCGCAGGTCGCTCTGCGCCTGGGCGGTGAAGCCGCGCGAGTGGGCGAGCACGCGGCCGGAGGAGTCGAGCAGCGCGACGTAGGTGCTCGCGCCGCGGGCGGCGTCGAGCGTGCGGGCGCTCACGGTCGGGGTCCCGTACGTCGTCGCCCGCGCCCGGACCTGCTGGGCGGAGGAGGCGAGGAGCGAGTCGATCAGGGCGGTGGCGAGCGTCGCGCGCTCCCTCACCCGCGCGGTCACGTCGTTGCGGGACTTCTGCTGCGTGCTCGCCAGCTCGTGCCCGAACGCGACCAGCAGCGCCAGCGCGGCGAGCGCGGCGACGAGGCTCCAGGAGAGGTGCTTGCGCCCGAACATCCGTCCGTATATCGGCCGGGTCGTGATGCCACTTGAGGCGAATTCCGATTCGCGCGCGAGGCTGCGGGCGCGCCAGGTCGCGGGAGAGCGCAGGTCTGCTGTTGCTGAGCAACAGCAGACCTGCGCTCATGCGGGCGGGGCGGGTGGTCAGCCCGCCGTGCGCTGGCGGCCGTCGGGAGCCGACCCGAGCCGCCGCCGGGTCCGCGGTCTCCCGCGAACCCGGCGGTCGGGCCGGTCGTGCGACTAGGAGATTCCGATGCTCACGGCGCTCTGGACCGGCACCGAGCGGATCAGGGAGACGCCCACCGCGGACGCGCTGACGACGACCACGCCGCGTGAGCCGGCGACGATCGGGATCGCGAGGCCGCTCAGCGAGCAGGTGGACGACGAGCCGACGGCGATGACGCCGCTCAGTCCCGGCACGGCATCGCACGCGGCCCCCGGGACCGGGCTGAAGGTGCCGTTCGGCGGCGCCACATAGAGCTGGGCGTCAAGCGTGACGGTCGTGCCGACGAGGCTCTGCGCCGACGTCGTCGTGAACCAGGCGGACAGGCTCGTCAGCGTCGTGTCGTTGGGAAAGACCTGCGAGACGCTCCACAGGGAGGCGCCGTCGCCGGCCGCGAGCGTGTTCTGGCCGATCGTGTTCGGGGTTCTGCAGCTCGCCGGAGAGCGGCAGCCCGCCGGTGTCGCCGGGGAGGCCGCCGGCCACCGTCGTCAGCGTGGCGGGGGCGCCGGACGTCAGCACCGCGCTCTGGCCGGCTGCGCCTCTCGCGCCCGTGTCGCCGGCGTCGCCTCTCGGGCCGATGGCGCCGGTGTCGCCTCTCGGGCCGATGGCGCCGTCGGCGCCGGTCGTCCCGGTGGCGCCTCTCGGACCGGCGGCACCGTCAGCGCCGGCCGGGCCGGTGTCGCCTCTGGCGCCCGCGTCGCCCTTGGCGCCGATCGCGCCGGCGTCACCCTTCGCGCCGGCCGGGCCGACCGCACCGGCCAGGCCGGTGGCGCCCGCGGCGCCGCTCGCGCCCGGCAGCCCGGTCAGGCCGCGCGTGCCCTGCGCGTTCCAGGAGATCTTGTGGCGCCCGGGCGCGCATCTGCGGGTCTTGTTCGACAGGTTCAGCGTTCCGGTCGCCCGGGGTGCGCACGCGTAGATCTTCGCGGGCGCGGGATCCTTGGCGACCACGCCGTCGGCGACCGCGTACGCGGAGCCTCCGATCACGAAGAACAGCGCCACGAATGCGAGCACGTGGCGACGGACGAGCAACAGCAGCTTCGACATGAGGCGACCTCCAGATGGGGTACCTGCGAAGACGGCGCCGGAGCTCGGTTCTGCCGACGAGGAAGGAGCCGCGACGCTACTGCGCGGCTCCGCTGTCTGACCACGCGAACGCGTGGTCGGTCCGTCCGGGACCGGATATCAGCGCAATTCGGCCCGGCGGGTCAAGTGCGGGCCCCGCGCGGCCGATTCCTGGTGGTGAAGACGGTCTCCCGCGCCAGGCCTACCGGAACGTCGGGTGCTCGGGTCGCGACTGCCACGCGGCCCAGTCCGCCTCGACCGCGCTCGCGGCCCGCCGCAGGCGGGGGAGGTGCTCGTCGACCAGCGTCGCCACGGAGGTCTCCGCCGCGTGCACCGTCACGTTCATCGCGGCGCGCGTGACGCCGTCGCCGTCGCGGACGGGCACGGCGATCGACCGCACGCCCGGCGCCAGCTCCTCGTCCGCCAGCGCCCAGCCGCGCGCGCGGATCTCGGCCAGCGTCGCGTCGGCGGCACCCGCCGGCGGCGTCGGCGGCGCCTCCGGCAGTCCGGAGCGGGACGGCGTCGCGAGCACCGTCGCCAGCGCCTCGGGCGACAGCTCGGCCAGCAGGACCTTGCCCTGGCTCGTGCGCAGGGCGGGGAAGCGCGTCCCGATCTCGACCCGCAGGGCGATGATCTTCGGCACCGCGACGCGCGCGACGTAGACGATGTCGCTCCCGTCGAGCTGTGACATCGACGACGACTCGCCGGTCTGCTCGACGAGCGCGGAGAGGTGGGGGCGGGCGACGTCCCAGAGGCCGAGCGCGCCGATGTACGCCATGCCCAGCTCCAGCACGCGGGGCGTCAGCTCGAAGGTCCCGTCGGTCACGCGGACGTAGCCCAGCTCCTCCAGCGTCAGGAGGATGCGCCGCGCCGTCGGCCGCGCCAGCTCGGTCGCGGAGGCGATCTGCGAGAGCGTCATCGCGCGGCGCTCGGGACCGAAGCAGCGCACCACGTCGAGCCCGCGCGCGAGCGCCTCGATGAAGTCGGGTCCGGTCCCACGGCTGCTCACGCGCCCCAGCTTGACAGGCCCGGCGGCGACGGGCTAGGCTTCGTTGTCCGGCAGGCGGACAAGTGTCCGCCGCACCTGGAGAGCGAGAGAGCAGAGTCCATGACGGCGCGCGACGACCACGACACGACCCCGGCCGACGGCCTCGAGCCCGGCGGCAGCGGTCCGCTCGACGGTCTCGTGATCGCCGACTTCTCCCGCATCCTCGCGGGCCCGTACGCCACGATGCTGCTCGCCGACCTGGGCGCGACGGTGATCAAGGTCGAGGGACCCGGCGGCGACGACACGCGCACGTGGGTCCCGCCGGTCCGCGACGAGGTCAGCACCTACTACCTCTCGATCAACCGCAACAAGCGCTCGATCGTCCTCGACCTGAAGGACGACGACGACCTCCAGGTCGCCCACGCGCTGAGCGCCCGCGCCGACGTCCTGATCGAGAACTTCAAGCCCGGCGGGCTGCGCCGCTTCGCGCTCGACTACGCCTCCGTGCGCGAGCGCAACCCGGCGATCATCTACAGCTCGATCAGCGGCTTCGGCACCGGCAAGGGCGCCGAGCTGCCGGGCTACGACCTGCTCGTCCAGGGCGTCTCCGGGCTGATGAGCCTGACCGGCGCGCCCGACGGGCCGCCGTACCGCGCCGGCATCTCGGTCTTCGACGTGATGACGGGGATGCACTCGGCGATCGGGATCCTCTCCGCGCTGCACCACCGCGACCGCACCGGCGAGGGCCAGCTGATCGAGACGAACCTGCTCTCCTCGGCGCTCTCGAGCCTCGTAAACCAGACCTCGGCGTACGTCGCCGGCGGCTACGTCCCGCAGCGGATGGGCAACGCGCACCTCAGCCTCTTCCCGTACGAGCCGCTTGCGACGAAGGACCGCGACCTGCTCGTGATCGCCGGCAACAACGGGCAGTTCCGCAAGCTCGTGACGGTCCTCGGGGCACCTGAGCTGGCTGACGACGAGCGCTTCGACACGGTCGGCAAGCGCAACGACAACCGCGAGGCGCTGCGGCCGCTGCTGCTGGCGCCGCTTGCCGAGCGCGGCGCCGAGGAGTGGTTCGAGCTGCTGACCGCCGCGGGCGTCCCCTGCGGGCCGATCAACACGGTGCAGGGCGGCGTCGAGCTGGCCGAGCGGCTCGGCCTGGAGCCGGTCGTCGAGCCGTCGCGCGACGGGCGCTCGGTGCCGAGCATCCGCAACCCGATCACGCTGTCGGAGACGCCGGCCTCCTACCGCACCCCGCCGCCGGCGCTCGGCGAGGACGACCAGCTGGTCCGCGAGTGGCTGCTCGCGACGGTGGGCAGATGACCCCGCCCGCGCCCGAGCGCCCCGACGGCTACCCGACCGCGCTCGGGACCTCCGACGCCGAGACGATCAGCCTGCTCGGCCAGGACCTCGCCGCCGACCTGATGGGCACGGTCTCCTTCGGCGAGCTGGCCTACTGGCTCGTCGCGATGCGCCGCCCGACGCCGGGCGAGCTGCGCGTCTTCGAGGCGGTGCTCGTCGCGCTCGCCGACCACGGCTTCACGCCGACCGCGATCGCCGCGCGCCTCACCTACCTGAGCGCGCCCGACTCGCTGCAGGGCGCGCTCGCCGCCGGCCTGCTCGGCGGCGGCTCCCGCTTCCTCGGCGTGACCGAGGACACCGGCCAGTTCCTCGCCCGCACGCTCGCCGCCCACGAGGGCGAGCGGCCGCGGACCGACGCGGAGTGGGACGCGCTGGCGCTCGCCTCGATCAAGGATCAGCGCGCGCAGGGCAGATTCGTCCCCGGCCTCGGCCACCCCGTGCACAAGCAGCTCGACCCCCGCACGCCGCGCCTGATCGCGATCGCCGAGGAGGAGGGCCAGCGCGGCCCGCACCTGCGGCTCTTCGAGGCGATCGGGCGGATGAGCGAGCAGGGCGTCGGGCGCCCGCTGCCGCTCAACGGCGCCGGCGTCTGCGGCGCGGCACTGGCGGACATCGGCCTGCCGGTGGAGCTGCTGCGGGGCTTCGCGCTGCTGGCCCGCGCGGCTGGACTGCTCGGCCAGCTCGCGGAGGAGCGCCGCCAGCCGATCGCCAACGATGTGTATCTCTCGGTCGACCGCGCCGCGTACTACGCGCCGCCGGCAGCCGAGGCGTCTGACAATGGGAGCAATGGGAGCGACGATGGCTGAGCGTCTGAAGGGGCAGCATCATTTCACCGGGGTCACGGCGGACGTGCGCACGAACGTCGACTTCTGGTGTCGCGTCATGGGCCTGCGGTTCGTCAAGAACACGCTCAATTACGAGACGACCTTCCGGTACCACACGTACTTCGGCGACGAGGAGGGTCACCCCGGCAGCGTGGTCACGTTCCTCGAGTTCAGAGAGGCGCCGCCCGGCGTCCCCGGCAAGGGCGACATCCACCGTCTCGTGCTGCGCGTCGGCTCCTACGACACGCTCGAGTTCTGGATGGACCGGCTGATCGCGAACGAGACGTTCAGCGAGATGCTGCGGCTCGACCCGACGCAGCCCGACAGCCTCGTCTTCCACGACCCCGAGGGCCACGAGGTCGAGCTGATGGTGGTCGAGTCGCCGAACGCGCCGCTCGTCGCCGAGGCCGACGACATCCCCGCCGAGCATCGCATCCTCGGCATCGAGGGCGTGCGCTCCTACGCGACCCTGGAGGAGACGCTGCCGTTCGCCGAGCACATCGGCTTCAAGCGCGACGGCGACCACCTCACGCTGGAGGGAACCGCGGGCGAGAGCCGCTGGTACTTCAGCCCGCCGCCGGAGCGCGAGAGCGGCGACATGCATGTCGGCGTCTGGCACCACATCGCCTACGGCGCCGGCTCGCAGGAGGAGCTGCAGGCCTTCCGCGACTACGCCAACACCGGCCCGGCCCCGTACACCCGCGTGTTCGACCACTACTTCTTCGACTCGTGCTACGCGATGTCGCCGGGCGGCCGCGTCGAGATCTGCACGAGCGGGCCGGGCTTCCAGCTCGACGAGGCGCTGGAGGACCTCGGCGACCACCTCTGCCTCTCGAAGCGGATCGAGCCGCTGCGCGCGAAGCTGGAGCGCGAGCTGACGCCGATCGTCAACCCCCGCCCGCGGGCGAAGGGCAACGGCGCGGCGCTCAGAAGACCGCGGGCGAGAAGAGCCGCGGTCGCCGACGGCGCCGCGGCGCGTTGATCCACGCCGGGGCCGCGCTCGAGCGCGCCACGGCGGCCTGCGTCCTGGTCCACGGTCGTGACCAGGACGCGTCCACGATGCTCGCCGAGCTGGTCGTCCGGCTCGACCGTCCCGGCGTCGCCTACGTGCTGCCGGAGTCCGGCCGTCCCGCCTGGTACCCCGGTCGCTACCACGACCCGCCGGCGTCGAACGAGCCGTGGCTGACCGAGGCGCTGGCGGCCGTGCGCGACGCGCTCGCGCACGTCGCGGCGGCCGGCGTCCCGCCCGAGCGGACCGTGCTCGCCGGCTTCTCCCAGGGCGGCTGCCTCGCCGCCGAGGTGGCGGCGGCGGGCGGGCCGCGGGTGTGCGGCGCCGTCGCGATCCTCGCGGGCGCGCTGCTCGGGGCAGCGGACGAGCCGCGCGCGCCGCTGCCCGACCTGCGCGGGCTGCGCTGCTTCGTCGGCGCCTCGGCGCGCGATCCGTGGGTCGCGCTGGCCGACGTGGAGCGGACCGCCGCGGCCTTCGCGGCGGCGGGCGCGACCGTCGAGCTGCGCCGCTACGACGAGCCCGAGCACGCGATCTACGCCGACGAGGTCGACGCCGTCGGGGCGCTGCTCGACTCCTCCTCTTCCTGATCGCGGGCCGCCCGCGCGGGCCGCGCCGGGCGCCCGACGACGATCTGGACGGTCGCGATCAGCAGCACCACGAGCGTGACGATCCGCTCGCTCGGTCCCAGCTTGTGGAACAGGCCGTAGACCTGGATCGCCGCCGCCAGCAGCTGGGCGGTGAGCGGGAGCGCGATCGCCCGCCAGCCGTACAGCTCCTGCTCGCGGGCGGGAGCCGGCGGCCGCGACCAGGCGGCGAGCGCGGTCAGGAGCGCGCCGGCGGTCCAGAGGAATCCCCAGTCGCCCGACAGCGGCGTGCCGCGCGTCGCGTGGATCGAGAAGGCGGCGTCGCCGAGCGCCATCACCGCGCAGCCGAGTCCGAGCACGAGCCACGCGCGGCCGGGCCGCCAGCCGAGCAGGCCGTAGACGCCGAGGATCGCGCCGGTCAGCAGCACGTCGAGGATCGGGTAGCTGAAGCCGACGACCGTCGCCCAGAAGCCGCCGTGGATGCGGTCGGCGGCGGGTTCGAGCACGAGCGCGAGCGCCGCCGTCAGGACGACGAGCACGACCGCGAGCCCGTCCATCCAGCGGTGCAGCTCGAAGCGCTCGACGCGCGCGCGGACGAGGTGCGTGAGCCCGACGGCGGTCCACGGGTACCAGGCGAGCCACAGCGCGTCCGCGGCCGACGGATACGGCGCCGTTGCGTGCCCGGCGTAGGCGAGGTCCCACGTGATGTTGCCCGCCGCCCAGCAGACGAGCCCCATGCCGAAGCACGCCCAGGCGGCGCGCAGCCCCGGCTCCCACCAGGCGCGCCCGAAGCAGAGCAGCGCCGACGCGACGAGCACGAGGTCGCGGATGTCGCGGCCGAACAGCGCGTGGGAGGCGCCGAGGCCGAGCAGCTCGTGCGCGCCCTCGACCGCCGTCAGCGTCGCGAGCAGCCACCAGACGACGGTGAGGCCGGGCGGCTGGCGCTGCTCCAGCGGCCCGGCGGCCGCGCCGGCGCCGGCGCCCGCCGCTCCCACCCCCGGGAGCGCGAGCGCCGCGCGCGGGTCGGCCCGGTCGTTCACGTCCGCGCGCGCAACAGCGCCGCGCGCGACTCGACTCTGCGCGGCTCGGGAGCGAGGTCGAGCGCGAACGCGAGCGGGAGGCCACGCTCGACGAGCGACGGGACGCTCGCGTCCAGCTCTCGCTCCAGCTCGTTGAACGGCGTCGCCGAGCTGAGCGGCCCGGTTGCCTGCTGGCGGTCGCCGGCGGCGACGTTCCAGCTCAGCCGTCGGCCGCCGTCGGTGAGCGCGAGCGTCCCCGGCTTCGCGACCGTCGCCGTGACGCTCTCGCCGGTGCCGGGCACGCGCCCGACCTCGACGCCGGTGTAGGCGATCGTCGGCCGCGCCGCGCCGCCGCCGGGCGGCGCCGCCAGCGTCGTGCGCGGCTCGGAGCCGTCGAACGCGACGCCGGTGAACGTCACCAGGTAGCCCTGGGCCGGCTTCGGCGTCTCGCCGCGCGCGGCGGCGGTCAGCGGCAGCGTGACCGTGATCTCACGCCGGTCGGGGTCGAACGTCGCGCCGGCGACGACGGTCCCGCCTCTCGGCGGCGCGAACGTCGTCCGTCTCCACGGGGCTGTCCCACCCGCCCGCGTGTCGAACGTCGCGCGCTCGGCACGAGCGACGTAGACGCGGTCGCCGGCGCCGACGGCCGGCTCCTGCGGCGCGGTCGGGCTCGGCGCCGGGGTCGCGCGCCAGCTGTCGGAGCCCCAGCTGACCGGGATTCCGATGAAGCTGCCCTCGAACCGGCCGCTGTCGGGGTTGAAGGTGACGTTGATCCCGTCGGCGCACTTGCTCCAGAAGAACATGTTGAGGC
>JAATFK010000498.1 GCA_015655225.1 Solirubrobacterales bacterium
GCCGGCACCGCCGCCGCCTCCCCCGTGCTCGTGATGGACGGCTCCGGCCACGTCCACCACCGAGACGACCCGGCGCTGCCGGCCACCTCGACGGATCCCGCCGACGCCCTCGCGAGCGTCGCCGCGGCGCCGCCGAAGGCGTCGCTCGCCTCCGCCGAGATCACCGTGCGCGGCCAGCTCAACACGCTGGCGGCGAAGAAGCAGATCACGGCCGCGACGCGCACCAGATACCGCACCCAGTTCGACGCCGCGGTCAAGACCGCCGCGAAGCTGACCGGCACGCGCCGCACCGAGCTGCAGGCGGTCATCGACACGCTCCACGGGATCGCCGCCACCGGGCAGCTGACCGCCTCGCGCCTGCCCGCGCTGTTCGAGACGCTCGCGCGCAACCAGCAGTGGTGGACGACCGGCAACCTGATGTCCTACGGCCAGCGGGTCGAGTTCTCCGACAGCTCGATCGTGTGGGAGTACTACCCCGGCCAGGGGATCCAGATCCAGGTGCTGGGCACGTTCGGGAGAGCGAACGGCCTCTGGATGGCGCAGGACAGAGCGGGGCTCGCCTCGCTGCTGAACGAGATGCTGCCGCTCGCCGTGATGCGCGGCAAGGCGCTCACCTGGGAGTACTACTTCACCTTCGACGGCGGCCTGCCGCCGTGGACCAGCGCGATGTCGCAGGGGACCGCGATCCAGGCGCTCTCGCGCGCGTCGGTCCTGCTCCAGCAGCCGAGATACCTGGCCGCCGCGAGATCCGCCGTGGGGCTGTTCCAGCAGGCCCCGCCGGTCGGCGTGCGCGTCCCCACGAGCGTCGGCGCGCACTACCTCCAGTACACGTTCGCGCCGCACGACCTGATCCTCAACGCCTTCCTGCAGTCGCTGATCGGGCTCTACGACTACGCGACGATCGCGAGAGACGCGAACGCGATGAAGCTCTTCCAGGCCGGCAACCTGCAGGCGCAGAAGGACGTCGTCGCCGACGACACGGGCGCCTGGACGCTCTACGACAACCCCGGCGCCGAGGCCGACCTCAGCTACCAGGAGCTGGTCAACGGGTTCGTCGCGAACCTCTGCACGCGCACGAGAGCGCCGGTCTACTGCGCCGCCTCGACGCGCTGGGCGAGATACCTGAAGACGCCGCCGACGATCACGCTGCTGACGGCTCGTGCCCGCGCGGGGACGAGCGTCAACGTCAGCTTCAAGCTGTCGAAGGAGTCGAAGGTCGGGATGACGATCACGCGCAACCGCACGACGTACCTGAGCACGAGCGCGACCGTCTCCTACGGCACCCACTTCTACACGTGGAAGGCGCCCAAGACCGCCGGCACCTACACGGTCACGCTCACGGGCACCGACCAGGCCGGCAACTACGGCACCTCGACCGGCTCGATCACCGTCGCCGGCAAGGGCACGCCCGCCGTCTGAGCGCCCGGCCGGCCGCGCCCGCGCCGGCCGTGAGCCCGCGTAGAATCGACCGATGACCTCCGCGTCCGCCGACCGCGACCGACCGCGCGGCGCCCTGCTGCCGCGCATCGGCCGCGCGTGGCGCGCGCTGGAGCCCGAGGGCCGGATCGCGGCCGCCGCCGCGCTCGCGCTGTTCGTGACGATGTTCCTGCCGTGGTACCAGCAGAACGCCGTCGTCACGGGCGGGAGATCGCAGCCGCTCGTGAGCCGCGACCTGTCGGCCTTCGGCGTCTTCTCCTTCATCGAGGCGGCCGTGCTGCTGGTCGCGATCGCGGTGCTCGTGCTGCTGTTCGCACGCGCCGAGCGGCGCGCCTTCCACCTGCCCGGCGGCGACGGCCTGATCGTGATGATCGCCGGGGGCTGGGCCGCGCTGCTGCTCGTCTGGCGGCTGTTCGACAAGCCCGGCATCCACGAGCAGGGCGTCGCCGCGAACGTCGGCATCCAGTGGGGGATCTTCTTCGCGCTCGGCGCCGCCGGGCTGCTGACGTACGCCGGCACGCGGATGCGCGCGCTCGCGCGGCCGGAGCCGCCGCTGCTCGCCGACCCGCGCGCGCCGGCCCAACCCGTGCGCCCCGTCCGGCCGGTCCGTCCCGCCGGCGGGGGACCGTCGCGTGCGGGCGACGCGGCAGCCGCCGCAGGCGAGCCGGTCGAGCCGCCGGCCGGCTACGGCACCGAGGTGACGCGCGTGCTGCCGCCGGAGGAGCCGCGCGCCGCGGCCGAGCCGCCGACCGAGCGGCTGCCGGACCGACAGCGCGACTGACCGGGCGCCCCGCCGCCTATCATGGGCCGTCGCATGAGCATCGAGCCCACCACGGTCGACGAGGTCGGCGCCGGCCTCCGGGCGGCCGGGTACCTGCCGGCCGACGCGACCTCGCTCGTCGCATTCCTCGCGACC
>JAATFK010000059.1 GCA_015655225.1 Solirubrobacterales bacterium
GCCGACCGCGACCACCGACACGACCACCCCCACGACCACGACACCCGACACGACCACCACGGACGCGACGACGACCCCCGGCGACTAGCCCGCCAGCGCCGACGGAAGGACGTGCGGCGCGCCCGCGCTGCCCGACCCGGCCGCCTGCAGCAACGTCCGGATCGTCAGGTGGCGCGCGAAGCGGCCGTGCACGTCGAGCAGGACGATCGGGTCGTGCCGCGACTCCGAGCTGCGCGCCATCGCGCGCGAGGCGAGCTCCGGCCAGGGGGTCGTCTCGGCGAGTCTGAGGCACTGGCGGTCGGCGACCGTGAGAACCGAGCGCTGACCGTAGAGGGGGAAGCCGAAGCGGTGGCCGAGCTTCGCCAGCAGGCGGTGGCGCGTCAGCAGCCCGAGCACGTCGCGGTTCGCGTCGAGGACGACGAGCGCCTCCAGCAGCGGGTCGCCGGCGAAGCGCGCGTGGGCCTCCTCGGCGGTCGTCTCGGGCGCGACGATCGCGACCTCGCCGTAGCTGCTGGCGACGCCCGCGCCGTCGCCGCGGTCGGCGCCCGCGCGCGGCGCCAGCACGATCGCGAGCGGCGGCCACGGCGGCGCCGGGCGCGCGAGCGCGTAGCCCTGGGCGAGTGGCACGTCCAGCTCGCGCAGCGTCTCCAGCTCCTGCGCCGTCTCGACGCCCTCGGCGACGATGTGGCTGCCGGCCTGGCGGGCGTAGTGCAGGAGGGCGTCGACGAGCGCGGCGCGCTTCGCGTCGCGGTCGATCCCGCTGATCAGCGTGCGGTCGAGCTTCAGGTAGGTCGGCTGCAGGTCGATCACGTGGCGCAGCCCGGAGTAGCCGGCGCCCATGTCGTCGACCGCGACCTGCACGCCGCGTTCGAGCAGCGGCCGCACCGCGCGGTCGAGCTCGTCGTAGTCGCGCACGAGCGCTTCCTCGGTGATCTCGAGGATCAGTCCCTGGAGGTCGTCCTGCTAGGCCAGGAGCGCCGTCACGCGCGGGTCGGCGAGCAGCGGCGCGGCGACGTTGACCGAGAGGCGCGTCCCGAGCGGCCGCGAGGCGAGCAGCGCGAGGCCGCGCCGCAGGCAGGCGAGGTCCAGCTCGTCGCGCATGTCGACGCGCTCGGCGAGGGCGAACAGCTCGCCGGTCGAGAGGTCGCCGGGGAGCGAGAAGCGGGCGAGCGCTTCGTAGGCGACGATCGCGCCGCTGCGCAGGTCGACGATCGGCTGCGTCAGCATCGTGATCTCGTCGCGCTCGATCAGCTCGGCGATCGCGACGCGGGCGCGCTTCTCCTCGCGGTCGGCGAGTGACTCGCCGGCGTAGACGACGACGCGGCCCTTCCCGGTCCGCTTCGCGCGTCGCATCGCGACGTCGGCGGCGCGCAGCAGCGCGGCGCCGGTGAGGCCGTCGGCCGGCGCGTGGGCGATCCCGATCGAGGCGGCGATGCCGCGGTGGTTGACGCCGCGAGCGCCGAGCGCGCCGAGGATCCGCGTGCCGACGTCGACCGCGTCCCCACCCGCGAGGACGACCGCGAACTCGTCGCCGCCGAGGCGGCCGATCAGGTCCTCCGCGCGCGTGCAGCGGCGCAGCGTGCCGGCGAGGTGGATCAGCAGCTCGTCGCCGACGTCGTGGCCGCGCTGCTTGTTGAGCTGGCCGAAGCCGTCGACGTCGATCGCGAGGAGGGCGACCGGGTGGCGCTCGTCGGCGCGCTCGATCCGCGCGGCCAGCTCCCGGCCGAAGGCGGAGCGGGTCAGGACACCGGTGAGGCCGTCGTGACGGGCCTCGCTGCGGGCGGCGGCAAGCGCGTCTCGATAGCGGGAGACGATCCGTCGCGCGACGAGGGCGCCCACGCACGCAACGATGAGCAGGCCGACGACGATCACGATCACACCTGATGACATCGGGTTCTCGGCGGCCGAACTTGACCCCCTTCACACGTTTGTCACACCCGGCGGCGGCAGACCGGTCGCTGAGCGCATGCGGCATGCTGTCGCGATGTCCACGACACCGTCCTCTACTCCGCCGGCCGACTGCGACCTCGTCGTCGTCGGCGCCGGGCTGGTCGGGCTCGCGACGGCGCGCGAGCTGCTGCGCCGCCGGCCCGGCCTGCGGGTCGTCGTGCTGGAGCGCGAGCCCGAGGTCGCCTGGCACCAGAGCCGCCACAACAGCGGCGTGCTGCACGCCGGGATCTACTACGCGCCGGGCTCGCTGAAGGCGCGCCTGAGCGTCGCCGGCTCGCGCGCGCTGGCCGCCTTCTGCGAGGAGCGCGGGATCGGGTTCGTGCGCAGCGGCAAGCTGATCGTCGCGACCGACTCCTCGCAACTGCCCGCGCTCGCGGAGCTGGAGCGCCGCGGCCACGCGAACGGCGTCGCGGGCCTGCGGCGGCTCGACGGGCCCGGCGCGATCGCCGAGCTGGAGCCGCACGTCCGGGGCGTCGCCGCGCTGCACTCGCCGAACACGGGCGTCGTCGACTTCCTCGGCGTCGCGCGGGTGCTCGCCGACGACGTGCGCGAGGCCGGCGGGGCGGTCGTGACCGGCTGCGCGGTGGAGCGCCTGACGGAGGCGAGCGGCGGCGGCGTCGACCTGACCTACGCGGGCGGACGGCTGCGGGCGCGGCGTGCGGTCGTCTGCGCGGGGGCGTGGTCCGACGTGCTGATGGACGGCCGGCCGTCGCAGCCCGACGTCCGCATCGTCGCGTTCCGGGGCGCCTACCGGACCCTGCGCGAGCCAGCTGCGCAGCTCGTGCGCGGGCTCGTCTACCCGGTGCCCGACCCGGCGCTGCCGTTCCTCGGCGTGCACCTCACGCGCGGGGTCGACGGCGAGGTGCACGTCGGCCCGACCGCGCTGCTGGTCGGCGCGCGCGACGCCTACGACCTGCGCCGGATCGTCCCCGGCGACCTGCTCGCGACGCTGCGCTGGCCGGGGACCTGGCGGATGGCGCGCCGCTGGTGGCGGACCGGCCTGTCGGAGCTGCGGGGCGCGATCAGCCCGCGGGCGCTCGCGGCGGGCGCGCGCCGCTTCGTGCCGGAGCTGACGGCGGAGGACCTGCTGCCGGGGCCGGCAGGCGTGCGGGCGCAGGCGATCGGCCGCGACGGCGCGCTGATCGACGACTTCGTCTTCAGCGACAGCGGCCCCACGCTCCACGTGCGCAACGCGCCGTCCCCCGCCGCCACCTCCTGCCTCGCGCTCGGCGCGGCGATCGCCGACCGCGTGGAGCAGCGGGGGATCTAGGGCTCGAAGACGAGCCCGGGATCGCGCTGGACGATCACGGCCCAGGCGGTCCCGGCGACCGCCGGCCAGACGTGGTACCCGTACGGGTCGGGCCGGTCGCCGGCGGTCACTTGGACGTAGCCGCCGGCGGGATCGACCTGCTGCAGGGCGCGGAGCGAGGCGACGTCGGCGGAGACGTCCTGCCCCAGCCGGGCGCGCAGCAGCAGCGCGCCCCACGTGCCCTCCGGCCAGACGACCCGCGGCGGGTGCTCGACGCCCGGCCCGGCCGCGTAGGGCGCATAGCCCGCGAAGGTCTCCCCCGGCGGCGACGCGTAGGTCGCGTTGAACATGTCCGGTGCGGTCGAGGTCGTGACCGCGACCCCGCTGACGCGGAAGTCCGCGAGCGTCGCGGCCGTCTCCGCCGCGAAGTCGTCGTGGCCGATCGCGAGCCAGAAGAGCCCGCCCCACGAGGAGATGTCGAGCGCGCGCGTCGTGTCCGGGAACCCGGTAGAGATCCCCTGGTAGAAGCCTTGGTTCCAGTGATTCCAATGGTGCAGGACGAGGCTGTCCTGGATCGCGGTCGCGAACGGCCGGTAGCGGGCGGCGCCGGGCAGCCGGCCGAGGTCGCGGAGGAAGAAGAAGGCA
>JAATFK010000531.1 GCA_015655225.1 Solirubrobacterales bacterium
ACCTACGCGCTCTCCAGCGGCTACTACGACGCCTACTACGGCCGCGCGCAGCAGGTCCGCACGAAGGTCGCGGATGACTTCCGCACCGCCTTCGAGCGCTTCGACTTCATCGTCACGCCGACCGCTCCGACGGTCGCGTTCCGGCTCGGCGAGAAGTCCGCCGACCCGCTCTCGATGTACCTCAACGACTTCTGCACCGTCCCGATGTCGCTCGCCGGGATCCCCGCGATCTCGATCCCGAACGGCCTCAGCGACGGCCTCCCGGTCGGCTTCCAGCTGGCCGGCCCGGCGTTCAGCGAGAACCGCCTGCTGCGCGCCGCGTACGTGCTGGAGGAGGCGCTCGGCTTCGACGGCAGCGAGGCGCGGGAAGGCCGCGCGGCATGAGCTCCGGCGCCGCCTGGGAGCCCGTCATCGGGCTCGAGATCCACGTCCAGCTGAAGACGCGGACGAAGATGTTCTGCGGCTGCGAGCTGTCGTTCGGCGACCCGCCGAACACGCACACGTGCGCCGTCTGCCTCGGCCTGCCGGGCGCGCTGCCGGTCGTCAACGCGCAGGCGATCCACTACGCGCTGATGGTCGGGATGGCGCTCGACTGCGAGCTCGCGCCGCGCTCGATCTTCCACCGCAAGAACTACTTCTATCCGGACCTGCCCAAGGGCTACCAGATCTCCCAGTACGACATCCCGATCTGCGGACCGGGACGGCTGGGCGACGTGCGGATCCACCGTGCCCACCTGGAGGAGGACGCGGCGAAGCTGGTCCACGTCGGCGGCAGCGGGCGGATCCAGGGCGCCTCGGAGTCGGTCGTCGACTTCAACCGTGGCGGCACCCCGCTGGTCGAGATCGTGACCGAGCCCGACGTCGCCTCCGCCGCTCAGGCGCGCGAGTGGCTGACGCTCCTGCGCACGACGCTGCGCCAGCTCGGCGTCTCCGACGTGAACATGGAGGAGGGGTCGCTGCGCTGCGACGCGAACGTCTCGATCCGCCCGGTCGGCAGCGATGCGCTGGGGACGAAGACCGAGCTGAAGAACATGAACTCGTTCCGCTTCCTGGAGCGCGGCGTCGACGCCGAGATCGCGCGGCAGATCGCGCTCGTCGAGTCCGGCGGCGAGGTCGAGCAGGAGACGCTCCACTACGACCCCGCGACCGGCACGATCAGCTCGCTGCGCTCGAAGGAGGAGGCGCACGACTACCGCTACTTCCCGGAGCCGGACCTCGTCCCGATCGTGCTGGAGGAGCGGATGCTCGAGGCCGCGCGCGCCGTGCTGCCGGAGCTGCCGGCCCAGCGTGCCGAGCGCTACGAGCGCGAGCTCGGCCTGAGCGCCGACAGCGCCCGTCTGTTCGCGTTCCGCTCCGAGCTGGGCGACTACTTCGAGGCCGCGGCGGCGGTCGACGGCGAACAGCCGCAGGTCCTCGCCAACTGGATCTCCGGCGAGCTGGTCGCGCGGATCGGCGACGCCGACCCGGCCTCCTCGCAGGTGACCCCGGCCGCGATCGCCGAGCTGGTCGGACTGCTGCGCGCCAGAGCGATCCAGCAGGGCGCCGCCAAGCAGGTGCTCGACGTGCTCGTCGCCGAGGGTGGGGAGCCGGCGGCGATCGTCGAGGCGCAGGGGCTCGGCGCGCTCGGCGGCGGCGACGAGCTGGCCGAGGTCGTCTCCCGCGCGCTCGCCTCCGACCCGGCCGCGGTCGAGAAGCTGCGCGCCGGCAACATGAGAGCGATCGGCCCGATCGTCGGCTTCGTGATGCGCGAGACGAAGGGCCGCGCCGACGGCGGCGAGGTCAACCGCCTCGTGCGCGAGCAGCTCGGGCTCTGAGACCCGGCTCGCGGCTCGCCGCTCGCCCCCGAGCACGCGCGGGCGAGGGAGTACGATGGGACGTATGAACTCGTTTCCCGACACGGACAAGCCGGAGAAGCCGTCGCTCTTCAGACGCGCGCTCGCGCTGCTCGTGATCATCGCGATCGTCGCGCTCGTGCTGAGAGTCGCGATCGGCCTGATCATCGGCATCTTCTGGGTGATCGTCGCGGTCGCCGCGATCGTCGCGGTGATCTGGGCGCTCAACACCCTGTTGTAGGGCTCGCGACGTGGCGCTGATCGTCATCCTGCTCTGCTTCGGCGTGGGCGGCGGGATCATCGGCAAGAGCAAGGGCAGCTCGTTCTTCCTCTGGTTCCTGATCTCGTTCTGCGTGCCGTTCATCGGCGTGCTGACCACTGCCGTCTACCGCTCCGACCGGGACGAGCTGCGCCGCGAGTGCGCCGGCTGCGGCCGCATCCTGATGCTACACGACGCGATCTGCACCCGCTGCGGGACCGAGCAGGACTTTCCCGAGGTCGCGATCGCGCCCGAATCGCAGTCGCGACGGCGCGTACCGGCGTCCGTCGACCCAGCCGGCTGAGCGGGTCCAGACGCTAGACTGGCCATTCGGCGCGGCGTCTTTCGGACGGCGCCCTATTTCATCGTTCCCAGCCTCATGGAAAGGAGGCGAGCGCAGATGCGTGCAGTCGACGCTTTGATGGAAGCACTGAAGGCGGAGGGTGTCGAGGTCGTATTCGGGCTGCCAGGCGGCGCGAACCTCCCGACCTACGACGCGTTCTACGACGCCGGCATACGGCACATCCTCGTGCGGCACGAGGCCGGCGGCGGCCACGCGGCCGAGGGCTACGCGAAGGCGACCGGCAGAGTCGGCGTCGCGTTCGGCACCAGCGGCCCCGGCGCCACCAACCTGATCACGCCGATCGCGGACGCGATGATGGACTCCGTCCCGGTCGTCTTCATCACCGGCCAGGTGCGCACCGAGCTGATCGGGACCGACGGGTTCCAGGAGGCGGACATGCTCGGCATGACGCTTCCGATCGTGAAGCACTCGTTCATGATCCAGCACCCGCTGGAGATCCCGCGCGCGATCCACGAGGCGTTCCACATCGCCCGCAGCGGCCGGCCCGGCCCGGTGCTCGTCGACATCCCGCAGGACCTCAGCCGCGCGGACATCCCGTACGAGCCGGTCACGGACGTCAGGCTGCCCGGCTACCAGCCCAACACCGACGGCAACCAGAAGCAGATCCGCCTGGCCGCGAAGGCGCTCGCGAACGCGCGCCGGCCGGTGCTCTACG
>JAATFK010000484.1 GCA_015655225.1 Solirubrobacterales bacterium
CGCGACGGTCGTGATGGCACCGCCCGGCTCGCACCGCGACCCCCGCGCGCTCGCGCGCCTGATCGCCGAGGAGCGGATCGCCGTCGCGCACTTCGTGCCCTCGATGCTGGCCGCGTTCCTGTCCGACCCCTCCGCCGGTGCGGCCGCGACCGCGCTTCGGCGGATCGTCTGCAGCGGCGAGGCGCTCAGCGGCCAGCTCGTCGCCCGCGCGCGCGAGGTGCTCGGCGACGTCCCACTCGCGAACCTCTACGGTCCGACGGAGGCCGCGATCGACGTGACCGCCTGGGAGTGCGGCCCCGACACCGCGCCGTCGGAGCCGGTCCCGATCGGGCGGCCGGTGTGGAACACCCGCGCCTACGTCCTCGACGGGGCGCGGCGGCCCGTCCCGGTCGGCGTCACCGGTGAGCTGCACCTCGCTGGCGTGCAGCTCGCGAGCGGCTACCTCAACCGCCCCGAGCTGACGGCCGACCGGTTCGTGCCCGACCCGTTCGGGCCTCCGGGATCGCGGATGTACCGCACCGGCGACCTCGCGCGCTGGCGGCCGGACGGCGCGCTCCAGTTCCTCGGCCGCTCCGACGAGCAGATCAAGGTCCGCGGCGTGCGCGTCGAGCCGGGCGAGATCGAGGCGACGCTCACCCGCCGCGCGGAGATCGCGCAGGCCGCCGTCGTCGCGCATCTCGACGCGAGCGGGCAGCCACGCCTGACTGCCTACGTCGTGCCCGCCGCCGACGCCGCGGCGACGCTCGTGCCCGACCGGCTGCGCGCCGCGGTCGCGTCGGAGCTGCCCGACGCGATGGTGCCGACCGCGGTGCTCGCGCTCGACGCCCTGCCAGTGACCGCCAACGGCAAGCTCGACCGCGCCGCGTTGCCTCGACCAGAGCTGAGCGGCGGCGGCGAGCCGCCCCGGACCGCGCGCGAGGAGCTCGTGTGCGCGGCGATGGCCGACCTGCTCGAGGTCGGGGCGGTCGGCCGCGGGGACGACTTCTTCGACCTCGGGGGGCATTCACTGCTGGCCGTGCGCCTCGCGCACCGGATCGCGGCCGCGACCGGCGCCGACGTCACGATCGCCGACGTCTTCTCCGCCCCGACGCCGGCGGCGCTGGCCTCGCGGCTGGATCGCGGCGAGGCGACCGGCGGCGACGCGCTCGGCCCGCTGCTCTCGCTGCGCTCGCGCGGCAAGCGACCGGCGCTGTTCTGCGTGCACCCGGCCGGCGGGATCAGCTGGTGCTACGCCGGGCTGCTCGGCACGCTGCCCGACCGGCCCGTGCGCGGCCTCCAGGCGCGCGGCCTCGACGGCGCACCGCCGGCCCTCAGCATCGAGGCGATGGCGGAGGAGTACGTCGAGCGGATCCGGACGGTGCAGCCCGACGGTCCCTATCACCTGCTGGGCTGGTCGATCGGCGGCGTCATCGCCCAGGCGATGGCATGCGAGCTGCAGCGGACCGGCGCCGAAGTCGGCGCGCTCGTGCTGCTCGACGCCTATCCGAGCGACCAGTGGCGCGACCTGCCGGCGCCCGACGAGGCGACCGCGCTGCACGCGCTGCTCTACATGGGCGGGCTCGACGAGGCCGCCCTCGACGGCGTCGCGCCCACGCGCGCCTCCGTGCTCGCTCTGTTGCGCGCGCACCGCAGCGCGCTGGCGAGCCTCGGCGACCGCGCGCTCTCGGCGGTCGTCGACGTCGTCGTCAACAACGCGCGATTGATGCGCGAGCACCACCACGACCGCTTCGACGGCGACGCGCTCTTCTTCACCGCCGCCGCTCCACGCGAGCAGTCGTGGCTGACGCGCGACGCCTGGGCGCCCCACATCGCCGGCTCGATCGAGAACCACGACCTCGACTGCACGCATCCGGCGATGGTCCAGCCGGCGCGGCTGTCCGTGATCGGCTCGACGATCGCTCGCCACCTCGACGCGATCGAGGAGCGACTCGGTCGCCCCCGGCTCGGAGCGCGCGATGGACCCGCCCGCTGAGCCGACGCCGCCGGATCCGCGGGGACGCGCCGAGGTCTGGCACTGCCGTGCCGACGCGCTCGCGCCGGCGCGGGCGCTCGCGCTCGCCGAGCGCTGGTGCTCGCCTGCCGAGCTCGCCCGGATCGCCCGCTTGCGTCGGCCGGCCGATCGGCACCGGCGCTGCCTCGCGCTGCTGCTGACGCGTCGCGCGCTGCGCCTCCGGACCGGCGTGGGGGAGGCCGACCTGCGACTCACGGCTGACCACCAGGGGCGCCCGCGCGTCGAGGGCGCCGGGGCGGACGTCGACTTCAACCTCAGCCATACGGGCGTATGGGTCGCGGTCGCGATCGTCGGGGACGGCGCGCGCGTGGGCATCGACGTCGAGTCGCTGGACGCGATCGGGGACGGCGACGCGCTGCTCGGCGCCTTCGCGCCACGGGAGCGCGCGGCGCTGAGCGAGCTGTCGCTGCCCGCCCGCCGTCACGCGATCCTGCGCCTCTGGACGCTCAAGGAGGCCTGGGTCAAGGCGGACGGCGCCGGGCTCCGGCTCCCGCTCGACAGCTTCGTGGTGATGCTCGCCGACGCCTTCGGCATGGAGGCGGTCCAGCCGCCGGCCGGCGAGCGCGCGGCCGACTGGACGCTCGGCGAGCTGCGACCCGACCCGACGACCGCGCTGGCGCTCGCGGTTCGCGCGCGCGGCCCGATCGCGTGGCACGCCCACCCATCCGGCTTCCCGGCCGCCGACGGCCCCGGGCTCGGCGCTTCCCGCTAGGCGAGCTCGAGCTCGCCGAGGGCGTCGGCGGTCGACAGGACGCGCCCGCAGCGCCCCGCCACCCAGCCGAGCGCGGCCTCGTGGTCGGCGCGGGAGAAGTCCGCGACGCCGTCGCTGAGGAAGAACGGCTGGATGTCGCGCTGGAACGCCTCGCATGCCGTCGTCTGGCAGCCGATGTGGGCGTAGACCCCGGTCACCAGCAGCTGATCGCGCCCGGCGCTGCGCATGCGCTGCTCCAGGTCGGTCCGCTGGAACGCGCTGTAGCGCCACTTCGTCAAGACGACGTCCGCGAAGGACGGCTCGAGCTCGCTCACGATCGCCGTCTGCTCCGGGGCGTCGCCCAGGCCGGGGCCCCAGAAGTCGCTCAGCAGCGCCCGCTCCGAGGGCGCCTGCGCGCCCGGCTGCGCGGTGTAGACGACGGGGATGCCGAGCGTCGTCGCGCGCCGGCGCAGCGCGACGATGTTCGCCAGCGCCGTCTCGAGCGGCTGCCCACCCGCGAACGGGGCGAGGAAGTAGCGCTGCATGTCGTGCACGAGCAGCACCGCGCGCGCCGGGTCGAGTCGCCAGCGGACGCGACCGGCGGGCAGCTCGCCGTTCGTCGGCAGCGTGTAGGACGCGATGGTGGGCAAGCTCACGATGGGACCTCTCTCGTCTGCGGGTCGTCGGCGCCGACCGCGGTCAGCAGGGTGCGGAACTTGGCGGCGGTCTCGGCCAGCTCGGCGGCCGGTCGCGAGCCGGCGACGATGCCGGCGCCGGCGAACAGGCGCATGCTCGTGCCGGCGATCTCCGCGCAGCGGATCGCGACCGCCCACTCTCCGTCGCCGTGTGCGTCGCACCAGCCGACCGCGCCGGCGTAGTAGCCGCGGTCGAACGGCTCGAGCTCGTCGATCGCGCGCCGCGCCAGCTCGTCGGGCACGCCGCAGACGGCCGGGGTCGGGTGCAGGACGGCGGCAAGCTCCAGCGCCGAGGCCGGAGTGCGCAGGGGGCCCGTGATCCGCGTCGCGAGGTGCCACATCGTCGGCGTCGAGAGCAGCTCGGGCCGGCTCGGCACCGCGAGCGGATCGCAGAACGGCGCGAGAGCCCGCGCGACGGCCGTCACGACGAACGCGTGCTCGTGGCGGTCCTTTCCGGACGCGTCGAGCCTCGCGGCGCGCTGCCGGTCGACCTCTGGATCGGCGTCGCGCGCGGCCGAGCCGGCCAGCGGCCGGCTCTGCACGATGCTCCCGGTGTGCGCCACGAGCAGCTCGGGGCTCGCGCCGACGAGCGTGCGGCGCTCCCCGTCGGTGGGGAGGTCGACCGCGAAGGCGTAGGCGTGCGGGTCGCGTCGCGCGAGGCGCGTCAGCACGAGCGCGGGGTCGACGCGCTCGCGTCCGGTCAGCAGGAGGGTCCGCGCCAGCACCGCCTTCTCGAGCGTGCCCGCGTCGATGCGGCGCAGCAGCTCCTCGACCGCGCGCTCGTAGTCCGCGGCGGCCGGGACGGCGCGGATCGACCAGTCGGCGCTGGCCGCGGGCACCGGCGCGGCCGCGAGCGCCGGTCCGCGTCGTACCGAGCGCGGTACGACCAGGTGTGCCGGCGCGTCGCGCCTGAACGGCAGCGCGCCGACGACGATCGGATCGGCGATGCCGGCTGCCTTCGCGCTCCTCAGCGCCGCGTCGACACGGGCGGCCAGTCCGGACGGCGAGCCGACCGCCGTCACGTGGGCGTGGATCCCCTCTGCCAGGAGGCTCCCGTCGGGAGAGGCGAAGAGGAACGCGCCGGGACGGTAGTCGTCGAGCAGGTCTGCGCGACGCGGTGCGTCGACTGTCGCGCGCGCCTCGGTGAGCGGCTGGCTGCTCATGCCCGCAGCGTGGCCCCGCCGTCCACGTAGAGGTTCTGCATCGTGATGTGCGCGGCGCGCTCGGAGGCGAGGAAGCAGACCGCGTCGGCGATGTCGGCCGGCCGCGCCAGCCGTCCCAGCGGGATGCCGACGCGGTAGCTGTCGAGGTCGCCGCGAATGACGGCCTCGGCGCCGCCGTCGTCGGCGGGGTCGGGCCACAGCGCGCGCTGCATCGGCGTGTCCGTCGAGCCGGGGGAGACGACGTTGCAGCGGATCCCGTCGGCGGCGAGCTCGAGCCCGAGGCAGAGCGTGAACTGGACCGCGGCGGCCTTCGAGGCGGCATAGGCGGCCATCCGCGTCCGCGGCACGCCGGCCGCGTTCGAGGCGACGGTCACGATCGCGCCGGCACGGCGCGCGACCATCCGCCGGGCGACGGCGCGGGCGGTCACGAAGACGCCGGTCGCGTTGACCGCCAGGGTGCGCTGCCAGTCCTCGTCGCTCAGCTCCAGGACGGGCGCCGGACGCAGGATCCCGGCGACGTTGACGAGCGTCGTGATCGGTCCGAGCGTCCGCTCGGCGCCGTCGACCGCGGCCTCGACCGTGCCGCTGTCGCTGACGTCGGCCGGGTAGGTGGCGATCCGCGGCTCGTGCGCCGCCATCTCGGCGAGCGCGTCGCCGTCGACGTCGAGCGCGGCGACGTGGGCGCCCTGCCTGGCGAATGCCGTGGCGACCGCAGCGCCGATGCCGCGGCCGGCGCCGGTCACGAGGACGACCTCGGGAGCGTCGCTCATCGCTCTGCCAGCGCCCAGTGCCGGCCGTCGGCGGAGGGCACGAGGCCGTCCTCGAGCAGCGGCCCCTCGGCGCCGGCGATCTTCCCGGGGGAGCCGTGGGCCTGCACCTGGTTCATCTCGGCCATCACGTCGCGGACGACCGGCGTGCCGAAGAGCGACATCATCCGCTGGCCCGAGGCGGTCCGCATCGAGCCGGTCTCCTGCACCGCGACCTCCAGGCTGCGCGCGGAGGCGGTGAAGCGCTCGACGATCTCGTCGGAGGGGTTGAGCGCGGTCTCGCCCGAGGCGACGCCGGCCACGAGCGTGCTGAAGCCCTCGAGGTCGGTCATCGAGAGGTTCGCGACCTTGCGCGCCTTCCAGAAGTACGAGCTCTCGTCCTGCTGCATCTCGTAGAACGACGCGAGGAACTCGTAGAAGACGCCGTACTCGCGGCGGTAGCGGCCCTCGAACTCGGTGAACGCCGTCGGCTCGTCGAGGCGGCCGTCGAGGACGCTGTTGATCGAGCGCGCGGCCAGCAGCCCGCTGTAGGTGGCGAGGTGGACGCCGGTTGAGAAGACCGGGTCGACGAAGCAGGCGGCGTCGCCGACGAGCACCATCCCGGGACGCCAGAAGGCGTCGTTGGCATACGAGTAGTCCTTGCGGATCCGGATCTCGCCGTACATGCCCTCGGTCACGCGCTCGGCGTCGGCGAGCATGTCGGCGACGATCGCGCAGCGGTCGATCAGTGCCATCAGAACCTGCTCGCGGCTGCCCCCGTTCAGGAGGGGGCTCTCGGCGTCGACGACCGCGCCGACGCTGGTCAGCTCGGCGCTCAGCGGGATGTACCAGAACCAGCCCTCGTCGAAGGCCGCGCAGAGGATGTTGCCGGCGTCGGGCTCGGGCAGTCGCTTGCCGCCCGTGAAGTAGCCGAAGAGCGCGCGGTTCTGGAAGAACTCCGAGTAGAGGCGCTCCCTGCCGACGTGCTTGTAGAGCGCGCCGCGGTTGCCGGAGGCGTCGACGACGTAGCGCGCTCGCAGCTCGTGCTCGCCGCCGTCCTCGTCGCGGTAGCGCACGCCGTTGACCCGCTCGGCGTCCGCGACGATGTCGAGGACCTGGCAGCGCTCGCGCACCTCGACGCCCTTGCGGCGGGCGTTGTCGAGCAGGATCTGGTCGAATCTCGCTCGCTCGACCTGATAGGCGAACGAGGTCGGTCCCGAGAGCTCCGGCGAGAACGCGAAGAGGAAGTTCCACGGCTCCGGGCTCGTGCCCCAGCGGAAGCTGCCGCCCCGCTTACGCATGAACGAGGCCGCCTCGAGCTGCTCGGAGACGCCCAGCAGCCGGCAGATGCCGTGCACCGTCGCCGGCAGCAGCGACTCGCCGATCTGGTACCGAGGGAACGCCTCGCGCTCCAGCAGCAGCACGCGGTGTCCCTCCATCGCGGTCAGGGTCGCCGCGGTCGAGCCGGCGGGGCCGCCTCCGACGACCACGACGTCGACTTCCATGGCGGGCTCGAGGCGTGCGGCGTGCTCCATCGGTCCGGCTCCTGTTCGGCGCGGCTGACGGCGGAGCCAGGCTCCGCCGCGTCAGCTTCGGAAGGGGATAAAGGCACCTGTTAGGGTGCCCTTATTCACCGTACCGACGGGGCGTTCCGGGATCGGTCAATCTCTGTCGCGGACCGGTCAGGACAGGTGCGCGCCGGGCGTGTGGCCCGTGATGCGGCGGTACGCCGCGACAAACGCGCTCGGCGTCCGGTAGCCGACCTGCCGGGCGACGTTCGCCACGGGGACGCCGTCGGCGAGCAGTCCGAGTGCGGCGCGCATCCTGACCTGGGCGCGCCACTGCATGAACGTCATCCCGGTCTCTGCCGCGAAGAGGCGCGCGAGGGTACGGATGCTGGCACCGACCTCGAGCCCCCAGGCACCAAGATCGCGGTCGTCGTCAGGTCGGTCGATCAGCGCCTCGGCGACCGCGCGGGCCCGAGAGTCGCGGGGCAGCGGGACGTGGATCGTGTCGACCGGGGCGGCCTCGATCAGGTCGAGCAGCAGCAGTTCGGCGTCGCGTCTGGCATCCGGGTCCCGCTCGGAAGCGCCGAGGTAGACGATCAGCTCGCGCATCAGCGGCGTGACGACGACGCTCGTCGGCTGCGACCAGACCACCGGCGACTCGGTCGGCGCCACGCGCACCCGGTAGACCGCGCCTCGCCGCAGCGCGCGCGAGCCGTGCAGGACGCCGGCCGGGATCCAGAGCGCGTGCGTCGGCGGGATCACCCAGTCGTTGCCGCCCGCCTGGATCGCGAGCGCGCCGACCGGCGCCCACATCAACTTGTGGCTCGCGTGACGGCGGGGCTCGAGCTCGCGCACGTGGGGCACGTCACGGCGATGGACCGCCAGTACCGGAGTCTGATCGATGGCGGCCCTGGAGGAGAGAAGCATCGACGGCATAGTTAGGGCACCCTAACATGCTGTTGGCTCCAATGACGGGAGCCTTCCCCTCGGCTCTCACCGCGTGCTGACCTTCGTCGGACCGCCGCCGCCTCACGCGATCGGTCTCACAGCGCCCTGGATCGTTCGGATCGAACGTCGCGCGAGCACCGCAGCCACGCTGGAGCTCCGTCTCGTCGTGTTCGCGCTGCCGCGCAATCGACCTCTAGTCGCCCGCGTACCAAGCGACACGCCGCACCCCGGCGACGCACGTGACATGGAAGGCAGGCGATGTCACCTCGTGCCGGAAGACGCAGTCAAGCCCGCGGATCTCGCAACGAAGGGGTCCCCGGTTCGAATCCGGGCGTCGCCCGCCGAGTTCGCACGCGAGTCGGGTCGGGTCATGCGGCTGCTCCCAGTTCAACCGCGACGACGCCAATTCGGCCTGTCACCCCGCCGCGACGCCACGCGCCTGCGGCGACGACCTCAGCAGGCGACGGTGATCGACCCGTGCGCGCTGATCGTGTGGCCGCCGACCTTGACGCTGATCTTGATCGTGTAGGTGCCGTCGCCCGACTGGGTGCTGCCGCCCTGGATCGAGTCCCAGCGGAAGAAGTCGCCCTTGACCCCGCCGTTGAGGGCTCCGACGCCCTTGCCGTTGTTGTCGAACACGGCCTTGCTGAACGGCTTGTTCGTCACGGTCACCGGCGCGCCCAGGCCGAGTCTCGTCCACGCGGGCGTCAGCGTCAACGTCGTCGGCGCCGACGATGGGATGTGCGTCGCGTGGATGTTCGCGACGAACAGCAGGGAGGGCGGCGAGTCGGCCTCGCCGAAGATGAAGTAGCAGGCGTTGATCGGCGACTTCTCGGTGATCTTCGTCCCGGGCGAGAACGACTGCTCGTTGATCGCCATGGAAGCGATCTTCAGTGCCGGACCGGCGGCCTTCTTCGGCTTGGCATCGGCGGCGGCGACGGGGAGCAGCGCGGACGCGGCGAGCGTCACGGTGAGGAGGCTGAGGTGACGGAGGTTCATCGAATCAGCATCCCGGAGGGCGGCAACAGCGCGGTAACGCTGCTCCCGCACTTCAGTCGACGATCGTGAGCACCCCGCTGGGCTCCCCGAGTGCCTCGACCGTCGCACGCGCGGCGGTGTCGATCTGCACGCGCGGCTCTGGCGGCAGCTCGTCCGGATAGTAGGTGCCGGGGCCGTAGAACTGCCCGTAGCGCAGGACGACCCCGTCGGCGGCGAGGACGGTGCGCTCCAGCTCGGCCACCGCGTCCGCCCCGGGGCCCGGCGCCATCGTCCAGGCGACGCTCTGCGCGATCAGCCTGGGCACTCCGGCCTGTCGCGCCGCCTCGACCAGGTTGCGGGTCCCCTCGACGCGCATGCGCGCGTTCCGCAGCGAGCCGGCCGGGAGGTCGGAGCGGTCGTCCGGGAGGTCGGTCAGCTCGTCGAGGACGAGGTCAGGCGCGAAGGCGGCAACCGCCTCGGCGACAGCGGCGCGGTCGAAGACGTCGCAGACGACCGGCTCGACGCCCTCGGCGCGCAGCGCGTCCGCCTTCGCGAGCGTCCGCGTCATCCCGGCGACCACATGTCCGTCCGCTCTCAGGAGGGGGACCAACAGCCGACCGATCACACCAGTTGCTCCCGCGAGGAAGATCCGCATGCTCAGCTCGGCCGCGGGAGCCGCTCTGCCTCGACCGCGTCGATCGTCAGCTCGACCGCGCGCTCGTAGATGTCCGCGATCTGCGTCGCGTCGACCGTCTTCAGGCCGCCCGGACCGAGGCGCGTGTCCACGACGATCCCGCCGAACAGGTTGGTGGCGCCGTCGGCGTTCACGCGCTGCACGACGCCGAGGCGCTTGCCGTCGCGCGAGAACACGGACGTGCCGTTGCGCAGGGCGAGATAGGAGATGCGGGGGCCGTGGTTCGCGATTGCCCAAACGCTACTAGCTGGGCAGCAGTTGCTGCCCTCCGTCGACGTCGAACGTCGCCCCGGTCAGCGCGGTGTTGCTCATGATCTGGATCGCCAACGCTGCCACGTCCTCGGGGCCGACCACGCGTCCGATCGGGAGTCTCGCGCGCAGCTCCTCGCGTCGCGCGTCGAGCTGGTCGCCGAGCAGCGTCGCCGACAGCGGCGTGTCGACGAAGCCGGCGGCGATCACGTTGACGCGCACCGGCGCGATCTCCAACGCGAGGGTGGCGGCGAGGGCGGGAATCCCCGCGGTCAGCGTCGCGATCACGCTGAGCCCGACCCCCGGGCGGCGCGCCCCGGTCCCGCTCATGAACACGAGCGTGCCGCCGGGGCGGACCTTGCCGGCGGCATGGCGCGCGATCGCGACCATCGTCGTCGGCGCCGCCGCGAACGCGCGGCGCGCCTCGTCGAGGTCCAGCTCGGCCAGCGGCGCGTAGTACGGGCGCCCGGCCGTCACCATCACGTGGTCGATCGGCTCCGAGAGCTGCTCGAAGAACGCGTCGAGGGCGCCCAGATCATGGGCGTCGAAGCTCGCCGTCCCCGCCGCGCCCAGCTCCTCCGCCGCCGCCCGCAGCCGCTCGGGATCGCGGCCGGTCAGGATCACGTCGGCGCCCTCGGCCCGCGCACGGCGCGCCGTCTCGAGCCCGATCCCGGCGCTGCCGCCGACCACGACCACGACCTGCCCGGCCAGCTCCGGCTCGCGCGTCATCGTCCCTCCCTCACGTTCGCGCGCAGCGCCTTCAGCGCCGCGACGTAGATCTCCGAGAAGGTCGGGAACGGCTGGATCGTGTCGGTCAGCACGTCGAGCGGGACGCGCGCGCGGATCGCGAGCGTCGCCTGCTGCAGCCACTCGCCCGCCTCGGGCCCGTGCGCGTAGGCCCCGGTCAGCCGCTCGCCGTCGCTCAGGAGCGTCAGGAAGCCGTTGCTCTCGGCGTACTCCCGCGTGTAGGTCTCGGTCTTCGCGATGCCCGACAGCGGCGCGGTCCCGCTGAAGTCGCCGTCGACCGCGCCCACCGCCGCCGCCTGCGGATCGGTGTAGACGACCCAGGGGACCGCCTCGTAGCTCGCCTCGCGCGGCTCCCCGAGGAGGTTCGCGGCGACCA
>JAATFK010000428.1 GCA_015655225.1 Solirubrobacterales bacterium
CAACGCGGGCATCGCCCTGAACGACGGAGAGGGCCTCCCCAGCACCGTCGCCCTCGAGACCATCCACAGGGACCTCGAGGTCAACTTCTTCGGAGCCCTGCGGGTCATCCAGGCCTTCCTGCCCTTGGTCAAGAAGTCGCCGGACGGGCGCATCGTCAACGTCAGCACCACGTTGGCGTCTCTTGGCACGCTCGCACAGCCCGAAAGCCCGCTGCAGGCCTACCCGGTCTTCGCCTACCCGGTCTCCAAGACCGCCCTGAACACGATCACCGGCTGGCTGGCCGCCGAGCTCGCAGACACTCCCATTAAGGTCAATTCGGTTTGCCCCGGCGCCAACAAGACCGACATGAACCCCGATCCCGCCGGCCAGCACCCGTCCGAAGGAGCCAAGGTGGTCGTACGCGCCGCCACCCTCCCGGCCGACGGACCCAGCGGCACGTTCTTCGACCTCAACGGCTCCGTCCCCTGGTGAGCGGAGTCCCAGGACGACGGCCGGCGCCCGACGTGGCAGGGAAGCCGTCGGGCGCCGGGGCGCGTCATGTGTCGCTGGGCCCGATTCAGGCGTGCGGCCCGGCGACCTCCGTCGCGTCGTCGGCAGGAGCGACGCGTCGTGAGATGAGGCTGCTGAGCCAGTTCACCGGACGGTAGGGCGGCAGCAGCAGGACGATCGCGAGCAGGACGCCGGTCGCGCCGAAGTAGGTGAAGAGCGAGGCGGTGCCGTCGTTGTTCTGGGAGACCGTGTCACCGAACGCGAGCACCGAGAAGACCAGCATCGAGGCGGCGAGACCGGTCAGCAGGAGCGGCTTCGCGCGCTGCGGGAGGAACTCGCCGCGCAGGACGCTGGCGAGGAACACCAGGAACGTCAGGCCCTCGAGCACGCCGAGGATCACCCACGCCTCGTTCGTCCCGGGGAAGGACGAGATGAACGTCCCCGAGAACATTCTGTGGAGGCCCGCCGGAGCGGTGCCGCTGTCGTCGAACAGCTTCTCCTTCATGCTCATGAACCAGAGCGTCCCCAACAGCAGGTAGATCCCGCCGAGGACGAGCGCATAGGCGATGCCATCAGCCGTGATGGCGGCGATACGAGGCTTCGTGGTGGCGGCGGTGCGGTGGCTGCGATCGGCGAACGTGGGAGTCGACATGGCTTCTCTCTTCGGGACGGTTGGTCGGTGAGAAGCACGCTACGGCCGCCCCGCCCGTCCGCCATCGGCACTCGACCGCCGCTCGCTGCGGTGGACTACTGACCCCCGCTCAGCCCTCCTCGCGCGCGACCTGCTCCAACGTCCGGCCGCTCTTGACCGAACGGGGCTCGTCGCGCTCGGGGTCGCGCCCCGCGTCGGCCGTCTCGTCGCGGCGCTTGATCAGCAGCCACTGCGGCTTCGCGCCGCCGCTGGTCCGCTGCAGCGTCCAGCCGCCGCGCAGCTTCTCGCCGTCGAGCCAGAAGGACGCGTGACCGGCCGCCAGCGCCTGCGCGAACGGCCGCTCGGGCGCGAGGCTGCGGTAGCTGCCGGCGTCCCACACGATCACCGCCCCGCTGCCACGACCGCCATGGTGCACGCCCTCGAAGTCGGCGTAGTCGAGCGCGTGGTCGCCGACCTCGACCGCGAGGCGCTTCTGCGCCGGGTCGGTCGACGGGCCCTTCGGCACCGCCCACGAGCGCAGGACGCCCTCCACCTCCAGGCGGAAGTCGTAGTGCAGCGCGGTCGCGTCGTGGAGCTGGATGACGAAGCGGTCCGGCATCGCGAGCGCCGTCAGCCGGCGGAGGCCCGCAACCGCTCGATCGCCTGGTCGAGCGCGGCCTCCAAGTGGGTCATCTCGCCGGTCGCGAGCATCACGACGACGCCGCCCTGGATGCCGGCGAGCAGCGCCGCCGCGCTCCGGTCGGCGTCGAGCGAGGCGCCGACCTTCCCCTGCGCCTGCATGCTGCGGATGCCGGCGGCGATCTGGCCCTGCCAGGCCTCCAGCAGGCCGACGACGATCGTCCGCAGCGCCGGCTCGGTCGGCCCCAGCTGCGAGGTCAGGACGCTCAGCGGGCAGTGCTGGCCCTGCTGGCGGTAGCGCTCCACGACGAGGTCGCGCCACGCCTGCCAGGCGCGCCAAGAGGTCAGCTCCCCGAGGAACGGCTGCTGGTCGGCGAGCACGCGGTCGGCCTCGTGCTGGGCGACCGCCAGCAGCAGCTGGGCCTTGCCCTCGGGGAAGTAGTGGAAGAGCTGGCTCTTGCTCGTGCTGGTGACCGCGCGCACGTCGTCCAGCGAGGTGTTCGCGACGCCGCGCTCGCGCACCTGGGCGGCGGCGCCCTCGAGGATCCGCTGCCGCGTCGCTCTCCCCTTCGCCGTCAGCGTCGCGCTCATGCGACCCATGCTACCGCTGGACCGATGAGTCCATTCATCTGCTAGTAATGGACCCTCGGGTCCACCGAGGGACCCGAGCCACCATCCACCGAGAGGACACCGCGTCAGATGCCAGGCCGCCTGCAGGACCGCACCGCGCTCGTCACCGGCTCCACCAGCGGGATCGGGAAGGGCATCGCGCTCGCGCTCGCCGCCGAGGGCGCCCACGTCGTCATCAACGGCCGCGACGCCGAGCGCGGCGCAGCGGTCGTCGCCGAGATCGCCGCCGGCGGCGGTCGCGCCGACTTCGTCGCCGCCGACCTCGGCGCCGCTCCCGACGCCGTCCGCGCCCTCGCCGCCGAGGCCACCGCCGTGCTCGGCGGCCACGTCGACGTCCTCGTCAACAACGCCGGGATCTTCCCGTCGAGCCCGAACGCGGAGGTCTCCGACGCCACGCTCGACGCCGTCCTCGCCGTCAACGTCCGGGCGCCGCACGTCCTGACCGCCGCAATCGCGCCCGCGATGGCCGCGCGCGGCTCCGGCGCGATCGTCAACGTCGGCTCGTGGGTCGCGTCGATCGGCGCGGGCACCGCGCTCTACAGCGGCTCGAAGGCCGCGCTCGAGCAGTTCTCGCGCTCGTGGGCCTTCGAGTACGGACCGTCCGGCGTGCGCGTCAACGCGATCGCGCCGGGCGTCACCCTGACCGAGGGCACCGCCCCCGCCCGCGAGATCCTCGACCGGATGGTCGCGGGCACGCCGGCCGGCCGCCTCGGCACGCCCGCCGACATCGCCGCCGGCGTCGTCTACCTCGCGAGCGACGAGGCGTCGTTCGTCCACGGCGCGACGCTCCAGGTCGACGGCGGGGCGCTCACCACCCGGCCGCGCTGAGCGGGGGCCTAGACTGGCACGCGTGCTGCGCGGATGACCGGCGACGACCGCAGACAGGCGATCTTCGGCGGCTTCGACGGGATGACGAGCGCGCTGGCGGTGATCACCGCCGCCGTCACCGCCGGCCAGGCGCGCGGGGCGCTGCTCGTGACCGCGATCGGCGTCGCGATCGCCGCCGGGGTCGGGATGGGCGGCGGCGAGTACCTCTCCGACACCTCCGAGGGCGGCCAGCTGCGCCGCGCCGTCGTGATGACCGTCGCGACGCTCGCCGGCGCGCTCGCGCCGATCGTCCCCTACGCCGTGCTCGGGCCGGGCGTCCCCGCGGCGCTGATCGCCGGCGCGATCGCGCTGGCCGTCGGCGCCCTGATCGCCCACGTGCGGGGCGGCACGCGGCGCGCCTACGTCGTCACGTACGGGATGCTGCTCGTCGTCGGCGGCCTCACGATCCTCGAGTCGGCCTTGATCGGCGGGGGCGGCTGAGGCCGGGCGGCCCGCCCCGCCGCCTATCCCGCCGCGAACGCCCGCACGAAGGTCTCCCCCAGCAGCCAGCCGGCGCGTGCCTCGTCGACGCGCCCCGCCAGCAGCTGCTCGCTCGCGCCGACCGCCAGCGGCGAGACCATCCCGTGGATCCACTCGGGCGAGAGCGTCGCCGTCAGCTCGCCGCGCGCCTGCGTCTCGCGGATCCAGGCCAGCAGCGGGTCGTCCTCCAGCGGCTGGCGGCGCCAGGTCTCCTGCCCGAGCCCGGCGTGCGCCTCCAGGAAGCGGTAGCGGGCGCCGAGCGAGACGATCTCGACGCCGAGCCGCCGCAGGACGTCCTCGGTCGAGCCGCCGGCCGCGACCGCCGCGATCACGACCGCGCGGCCCTCGGCGACGATCCGCTCGAAGATCGCGCGGATCAGGTCGTCGCGCGTCGGGAAGTTGCGGTAGACGGTCGTGCGCCCGAGGCCGGAGGCGTCCGCGACCTCGCGCATCGACGCGTCGGGCTTGTGCGCGAGCAGCAGCATCGCGGCGTCGACCACCACGTCGCGGTTGCGACGCGCGTCAGCGCGGACTGGGGGTTCGGGGGCGGTCATCGTCTAAGCGGGGCAGATGGGTACCATTTTGCCCACATCCGACCTGGAGACCCTATGTCCGCGACGCCCACAGCGAAGTCAGAAGGCAGCAGAGCACGTCAGGGCAACTCCTGGCTGACGCTCGCCGCCGTTGCCCTCGGCGTGATGATGGTCGGCCTCGACGGCACCGTCGTCGGCGTCGCCAACCCGACGATCGCCCGCGACCTGGGCGCCTCGCTCGCCGGTCTCCAGTGGGTCACGAACGGCTACCTGCTGGCGCTCGCGGTCACGCTGATCCTCGGCGGCAAGCTCGGCGACCGCTTCGGCCGCAAGCGGATCTTCATCGTCGGGATCGTCGGCTTCGCGCTCTTCTCACTCGGCTGCGCGCTCTCCACCTCGATCGGGATGCTCGTCGCGTTCCGCGTGCTGCAGGGGATCGCCGGCGCGATGCTGCTGCCGAACACGCTCGCGCTGCTGCGCGCGACCTTCCCAGAGGACAGACTCAACCAGGCGGTCGGGATCTGGGGCGGCTCCTCGGCGCTCGCGGTCGCCTCGGGGCCGATCATCGGTGGCCTGCTGGTGCAGCACGTCTCGTGGGAGTCGATCTTCCTGCTCAACCTCCCGCTCGGCGCGATCGCCGCCGCCTTCGCGTTCGTCTACGTCAGAGAGTCGCGCGACGAGGAGCACGTCGACGGCTTCGACGTCCCCGGGATCCTGCTGCTGACGGGCGGGCTGTTCCTCGTCATCTGGGCGCTGATCAAGGCGCAGGACCACGGCTGGGGCTCGCTCTACGTGCTCGGCTTCGGCGTCGTCGGCCTGCTCGTGCTCGTCGGCTTCGTGCTGCGCGAGCGGGCGGCGGCGGCCCCGCTGCTGCCGCTCGACCTGTTCCGCTCGCGCTCGCTGTCGGCCGGCACCGTGCTCGTCGTGTTCGGCTTCTTCGCGCTGTTCGGCGTCCTCTTCTTCATCGGCCTCTACCTCCAGAACGTCCAGCGCTACAGCCCGGTCGCGACCGGCGTGCGGATGCTGCCGCTGACGGCGACGTTCGTCTTCAGCGCGCCGCTCGGCGGCACGCTGACGGGGAGATTCGGCGCGCGCGTGCCGCTCTGCGCCGGGATGCTGATGTTCGCGGGCGCGTTCTTCGGGCTGACGCACCTCCAGCCGCACTCGGGCTACGGCGCGCTGTGGCCGTACTTCCTGATCATCGGGCTCGCGCTCGG
>JAATFK010000554.1 GCA_015655225.1 Solirubrobacterales bacterium
CACGCGCCCAGCTGGCTGCCGCGCGCACGGGAGGCGAAGTAGTCGTCGGACTCGCGGGCGGTCAGCCGCTCGACGGCGCCCGTCACGCGGATCTGACGCTCCAGCGCCGGCCACAGGAAGCTGAGCGCGGCGTGCGGGTTGGCGGTCAGCTCGCGCCCCTTGCGGCTCTCGTAGTTGGTGAAGAAGAGGAAGCCGTGGTCGACGCCCTTCAGCAGCACGGCGCGGGAGGACGGCCGGCCGTCTGGCGTCGCAGTCGCGAGCGTCATCGCGTCGACCTGCGGGAGGCCGGCCTCGCCCGCCGCCTCGTACCAGCGCGCGAACTGCTCCAGCGGATCGTCGACCAGCGCCGACTCGTCCAGCTCCTGCTCCTGCTTCGCCACCGAGGCGCTCAGCCGGTCGTCGGTCGCTCGACGTCGCGGTGCGCGATCTCGACGAGGTAGTCGTCCTCATCGCGGTAGCGTGCCCCGAGCGCCTCGGCGACCGCGACCGAGCGATGGCGCCCGCCGGTGCAGCCGATCGCGATCGCGAGATGCGACTTGCCCTCCGCGACGTACTGCGGCAGCAGGTAGTCGAGCATCGGGATCAGCCGCTCGTAGAAGGCGTCGAGCGCGCCGTCGCGGTTGATGAACTCGGCGACGCGCGGGTCGCGACCGGTCAGCGGGCGCAGCTCCGGCTCGTAGTGCGGGTTCGGCAGGAAGCGGACGTCGAACAGGAGGTCGGCGTCGCGAGCGGGCCCGTGCTTGAAGCCGAAGCTCTGGATCGTCACCGCGAGTCTGCCCGGCATTCGGGTCGGGAGCAGCGCGTCGGCGAGTCTGCGGCGCAGCATCGCGGACGTCAGGCCGGTCGTCTCGATCACGACGTCGGCACGCTCGCGGACCGGGGCCAGCAGCTCGCGCTCGCGGGCGATCCCGTCGGCGACGCTGCCGCCGGGCGAGAGCGGATGGCGCCGGCGGGTCTCCTGGTAGCGCGTCAGGAGCGTCTGCTCGTCGGCTTCGAGGAAGAGGACGCGCGGATTGACGCCGGCGTTCGCCAGCTCGGCGAGGACCTGGACGAGGCCGGCGAAGTAGCTGCCGCCGCGGGCGTCGGAGACGACGGCGGCGCGCTCGACCTTCGAGCCCTCGTGCATGAAGAGGTCCGAGAGCGAGCGGATCATCTCCGGCGGCAGGTTGTCGACGCAGAAGTAGCCCTCGTCCTCGAAGGCGGCCATGGCCGTCGACTTGCCAGCACCGGAGAAGCCCGTGATCAACACGAGATCCTGCAGCGCGGGGGTCCGGAGCCCGGCCCGATCCGTCGGAACGTCCATGCGGCGAGTCCCGCGGCGGAGACGGTCCCCGAGCCGCGTGGGCCGGGAGACGCTCATGGGATGATTGTGACGGGTCGCACGGATGGGCGTGTGAAGACCACGTTGCGACCCCTCAATGCCCCGTCTTGTTGATCGCGCCGTAGAGGTCCCGCGCGACCTTCCCGGGGAGTCCCGGGACCGCCTCCAGCTCCTCGCGGCTGGCGGCCAGGAACGCCTCCGGCGAGCCGAAGTGTCTGAGCAGCGCCTGCTTGCGCGCGGGACCGACGCCCGGCAGCGAGTCGAGCACCGAGGTCGTCATCGCTCTGTCGCGGCGGATGCGGTGGTGGCCGATCGCGAAGCGGTGCGCCTCGTCGCGGATCCGCTGGAGCAGCTGCAGCTCGGGCGTGTCGTGCGGCAGGACGATCGGCGCCGAGCGGCCCGGGACGAACACCTCCTCGATCCGCTTCGCGAGCGAGACGATCGTGACGCCGCGGTCGCGGAAGCCCTCCAGGACGCGCATGCCGGCGGAGAGCTGGCCTCTGCCGCCGTCGATCACGACGACGTTCGGGAGCGCGGCGAAGCTGGCGTCGTAGCCCTCGTCGTGGGGGGAGCGCTCGTGCTGGCGCTCGAACTGGCCGAGCCGGCGGCTGAGGACCTCCTCCATCGAGGCGAAGTCGTCGGGCACGCCCTCGACGCCCTCGCGCAGGGTGAAGCGGCGGTAGTCGGACTTTCTCGGGGCGCCGCCCTCGAAGACGACAATCGAGGCGACCGTGTGGGTGCCGCCGAGGTTCGAGATGTCGAAGCACTCGATCCGGACCGGGATCGCGTCGAGCCCGAGCGCCTGCTGGAGCCCCTCGAGCGAGTCGACGCGCTGCTGGCGTCTGCGCTCGGAGCGCAGTCTCTCCTGGTCGAGCGCGAGCCGCGCGTTGCGCTCCGCCAGCTCGAGGATGCGGCGTCTGTCGCCGCGCTCGGCGACGCGCAGCTCGACGGGGCCGCCGCGGCGGCCGGCGAGGGCCTCGGCGATCGCCTCGGTGCCGCCGGCGATCTCTCTCTGCACGAGCAGCAGCGGCGGGATCATCATCGAGCTGCCGTAGTACTGGAGCAGGAAGGCCTCGGCGACGGCGGGGAGGTCGTCGCCCGACTCGTTCTCGAGGTAGAAGCCCTGGCGGTCGGCGAGGACGCCGTCGCGGACCTGGAAGACCTGGGCGTTCGCCTCGTTGCCCTCGACGGCGATCGCGATCGCGTCGAGCGTGCCGATCGACTCGCTCGCGACGCGCTGGCGCTCCAGCAGCGAGCGGATCGCGCGCAGGCGGTTGCGCTCGCGGGCGGCGTCCTCGAAGCGCTGCTCGGCGGCGGCACGTCTCATGCCGCTCTCGATCGCCGTCTCGATCGCGCGGTAGCGGCCGGAGAGGAAGTCGATCACGCCGTCGATCGAGTCGCGGTACTCCTCCTGCGTGACGTAGCCGACGCAGGGGGCCGTGCAGCGCTTGATGTAGTAGTCGAGGCAGGGGGAGCCGCTGCGACGGCCGGGCGTCTCCCCCTCGCAGGTGCGGAACATGAAGATTCTGCCCAGCAGGTCGAGCGTCTCGCGGACGCGCTTGGCGTTCGAGTAGGGGCCGAAGTAGGCGCGCTTGGAGCGATGCCGCTCGCGGGTGAAGTAGACGCGCGGATAGTCCTCGTCGAGCGAGATCCCGATGTACGGATAGGACTTGTCGTCGCGCAGCCGGATGTTGAAGCGCGGCTTGTACTGCTTGATGAAGTTCTGCTCCGTCAGCAGCGCCTCGGACTCGGTCGTGACGACGAGCGACTCGATCCGGTCGATCATCGGCAGCAGGTCGCGGCCGACCTGCGTGCTCGGGTTCGTGAAGTGCGAGGCGACGCGCTTGCGGATCGACTTCGCCTTGCCGACGTAGATGACGGTCCCTCTGCGGTTGCGGAAGAGGTAGACGCCCGGCGCGTCGGGAAGCGCGCGGCGCTGCTCGACGAGCCGCTCGACGCGGTCGGCGGCCGACTCGTGGGCGTCGCCGCCGGTGTGGTTCGGGTCCCAGGCGGTGGGGTCCGCGTGCGCGCCGTTGCCGTTCGCGGCGTTGCCGTTCGCGGCGTCGCCGTTCGCGGCGTTCTCACCGTCGCCGTTGGGGGTGCCGTTGGTGCCGTTCGTGCCTGACATGCCACTGTCGAGGATAGGCGCGGCGGGGGCGCGACCCGGCGGCGGGCGGGGGCTGGCGCGGGCGCGGCGGGCGGGCGGGCGGCGCGCGGGTCAGGCCGAGCTGCGGGGCGGGTTCGGCTCGGGCGGCGGCAGACGGGCGGCGCGGATGCGGATGTCGGCCGGGTCGGGGCAGAGCTCGTCCGGCTCGCCGGTCGGGAGCCGCCGGCCGCCGTTCGGCTCGGGGGCGGCGGCGAGCGTCGGCGGCGCCGCGGCCGCCGGCGGAGGAGCGGCCGGCGGAGCGGCGGCGAGCGCGGCCGCGGCGCTCGCCACGCTGGCTGCCGCCGCGCCGCCCACCGCCAGCGGCCCGTCGGCGCGGGAGGCGAGGGCGGGCAGCAGCGACCCGATCAGGTCCATCGGCAGCGGAAAGACGATCGTGGAGCTTTGGGTCGAGCCGATCTCGCGCAGCGTCTGGAGGTAGCGGAGCTGGATCGTGACGGGGTTGCCGGCGATCACGTCGGCGGCCTCGGCGAGCTTCGCGGCCGCCTGGAACTCGCCCTCGGCGTTGATGATCTTCGCGCGCCGCTCGCGCTCGGCCTCCGCCTGGCGGGCGATCGCGTGCTGCATCCGCTCGGGGATCTCGACGTCCTTGATCTCGACCGCGGTGACCTTGATGCCCCACGGCTCGGTCTGCGTGTCGATGATCTGCTGGAGGTGCTCGTTGAGCTGCTCGCGCTCGGCCAGGAGGGTGTCGAGGTCGGCGCCGCCGAGGACCGAGCGGAGGGTCGTCTGGGCGATCTGGAGGGTCGCCTGCTCGTAGCTCGTGATCTCGGTGACCGCGCGGTTCGGGTCGATCACGCGGAAGTAGGCGACCGCCGTGACGCGGGCGGGAACGTTGTCGCGGGTGATCACCTCCTGCGGCGGGACGTTGAGCGTGACGGTGCGCAGACTGACGCGGACAAGCCGGTCGACCGCCGGGACGATCAGGACGAGGCCGGGCCCGCGCTGGTCCATCAGCCGGCCGAGGCGGAAGACGACGCCACGCTCGTACTCGCGCAGGACGCGGATCGAGGAGGCGGCCGCCGCCACCGCCGCGCCGAGCAGGACGATAAGGATGACGACGATCGCGGTGATCACAGCGCCGTCTCCCACCGCTCCGCGCGCCGATCCGCGAGCGTCAGCCCACTGCGCCGCTCGACCACGACGGCGTCGCCGGCGCGGAGGAGGGGCGAGGGGTCGAGGGCGGCGGGCGCGTCGAGGTGGCCAAGCTCGTCGGGGTCGGCGATGCACGCGCGCCAGAGGGCGCCGTCGACGAGCACCTGGCCGGACCCGTCGCCCCGCCAGCTGCGGACGACGCCGAGCTGGCCGGGGAGCTGCTCCGGACCGGAGCGGATCCGCCGGCGGCGGACTGCGGCGGCGCGCGGCACGACGAGCCAGAAGAACGCGGTCGACGCCGCCCCGAGCAGGACCGCGACGGTCACGCCGAGGGCGATGCCGCCACCGAGGCCGTCGACGGCAAGGCCGGCTCCGACGACCGTCGCCGCGGCGCCGGGAAGGCCGAGCGCTCCGAGCGTGGGCGCATGTGCCTCGACCGCGAGGAGGACGAGCCCGAGGACCAGCAGGACCAGACCGAGCGCGATCATCGCCGGCTCCTCACGAGGCGCCGGGGGCGGCACGGTGGGCGACTGATCACGAGCACGTCGGCGCTCCGGTTCGGACGCCTCCGATCGTACTCCGGTGCCGAGCCGGGCGTGCAGGGTGTGTGAGCACGCGGACGCACGGGCGACGCTCGGGCGCGGCGCGGTCGGGCGCGCCGGGCGCGTGACGCCGGCGCCGCACGCCGTGCGGCCTACGCGCGCGGCCGCGCCCGCCCGCCGCGACCCGCCGGTGGAGCCGCGCGGGGCCGACGCCGGAACTGCCGCACGCGGCGGCGGACCCGGTGGCTCAAGAGCGCACACAGGCCGACGAACGCGGTCGCCACCCGGACCGCCGGCGGCGCGCCGAGCGCGTCGATGACCCAGAGTGCGCCGGTGAACCAGCAGACGATCATGTACGGATTTGGACGGTCTTCGAGCATGTATCCGATCCTAAGGTCGGCGTCTACCAGACCCAGCTGGTCGCGTAGAGGACGAAGCCGATCGCGCCACCGATGTCGATCCCGTCGCCCCTGAGATGGGCGATCTCGTCGCGCTCGAGATGGCGCGCGCGGCCGATCAGTCCACCGGCGAGTCCACCGATCGCGGCGCCCAACGGGATGATCGACAGGTTCCCCACGTCGGGCGGCTTGGTCGCCGCGACCGTCGTGATCAGCTCCGCCGCGGTCATCTCACGAGCCGGATCGTCATCGCGGCGCCGAGCGCGGCGCTGTCCCCGGCGCCTCTCAGGAGCCCGAGGATGCGCGCGACGTACGCCTGGGTTTCGGGGTACGGCGGGATGCAGCCGCAGCCGGCGACCGCTCCGGGACCGGCGTTGTAGGCGGCGAGCGCGAGCGGCACCGTCCCGAGCTGGCGCAGCAGGTCGCGCATCAGGTGCGCCTGCGCGTCGATCGCGGCGGTCGCGTCGAACGGGTTCGCAAGTCCGTAGCTGCGCGCGGTCCCCGGCATGAACTGCGCGATCCCCTCGGCACCCGCCGGTGAGACGCTGAACGGGTTGAAGCCCGACTCCGCGTACAGCTGCGCCGCCAGCAACGCCGCCGAGACGTTCCAGCGCTGCGCGGCGGCCGACAGCGCCGGCGCGTATCTCGCCGGCACGAACGACGGAATCGCCCCGCGTCCGTCCGAGGAGCCATAGCCGACCGAGGTGCTGCCGGCGTTGAGCGCGAAGCCGAAATGCCACGGCTCCCACGAGTACCGCTTGACGAAGTGAAAGCGCCCGGCGTTCGCCGCCAGCCAGCCGTACGCCGCGTCCGGCCCGAGGTCCAGCTCGGTTCCGAGCCGGTGCAGCGACTGGCCGGGCGGCGCGACCCATCTCGGGTCGGGATGCGCCGCGAACAGCGCCGCCTGCTCGGCGCTCGTGCGGTACGCGCTCGTGATCGTGAGCGCGATCCCGTCCTGCGCCGCGGCAGCCGCCAGCCGGTCGAACGCGAGCGCAGTGTCGGGCCGCATCGGCTTCCCCTGGCGGAACGTGAACGGTCCCTGGTAGTCGCCGGGACCGGGCTGCGGTGCCGTCCCCGTGCCGGCGCCGGGCGCGAGCGCGGCCTCGGCGCTCGCGGTGACCGGGGCCGTCCGGGTCAGCCCGGCCACCCGCACCACGGCCGGGTCGCCGACCGTGACGCGGACCCGCGTCGGCGCGATCGAGGAGCCGTCGGGGAAGGCGACCTCGATCTGTTCCGCTCCGTTGCGGCGCGCGGTCGCGAGCGCCGCCGCTCTCGCCCGCGCGAGGTACGCGGCACGGTCGAGGTGCTGCGGGTTCGGCTCGCCGCCGAACGAGGCCGGCGCGAACAGCCGGTCGTAGTCGTCCCGCATCGCACGCACGCCGCCGAGCGCCGCGAGGTCGGCGGCCCGCTGGTCGCGCCCCTTCGCCCCGAGGCCGCGCGCGAGGCCGCCGAGCACGAACGCCGCGACGAGCACGACCGACATGGCGCCCAGCAGCACGAGCACCGCCTGGCCGCGGTCATCGCGCGGGGTGAGCGCCCGGCCGCTCATCGCGCCGGCCTCGCGGGCGGCGCGATGCCGAGCTGCTCGACGGCCCGGACGGCGAAGGCCGGGGGCACGACGCCGAGCAGCGCGACCGTCCCCGCGACCCGGCTCGGCGCCTCGACGCAGGCGACCGGCGGCCCGAGCGCGGCGACGCTCGCGAGCACCAGGTCGGTCAGCCCCTCGGTCGCGTCCGGCTCGCGCACGACGACGATGCCGTCGTGCCACGCGAGCACGCGGTCGAGTCCCTCCGACCGGGGCGACGGCAACGCCAGCGCGCTCGGCGCGCGGATCGCGGCGGCGGCCCGCGCCAGCTCGGCGCAGCTCGCGCCCGCGGTGCCGACCGGATCGTCCGCGAACGCCCGCAGCCCGGTCGCGGCGCGGCGGTCGGCGAGCCAGACGAGCCGCCCGCGCGCGCTCGCGTCGTGCCCCTGGCGCCGGAGCCGCGCCGCCGCGCGTCGTGCGGCCGGGGCGACCGCGAGGGCGGCCGGCGTGATCGGCCCCGCCCCGATGGCGCCGGCGAGGCCTGCCGGGATGCCGAGCGCCCGCGCCAGCGCCACCGCGATCCCGGCGGCGACCACGCGACCGTGCGCCGGCGTGCCGAGCACGACGACCGACGGCATCGCCGGGAACGCCCGCACCGGGACGACCGCCGCGACCCGCGGTCGCGGCTCGACGAAGAGCCCGCGGACCTGGCTGCCGAGCGCGCTCACGGCGTCGCTCCCGCGTCCGCCTCGGCGCTCGCCGTCAGCAGCGCGGCCGCCCCGGGGATCAGCGTCGTAGGCGCCAGCGACACGTGGACCCGCGAGCCGTGGACCTCGACCCGCAGGCGCTCCGCTGTGTCATCCGGAACCGCCGCGCGCGCGGCCGCCGCGCCGTCGCGTCCCTCCGCGAGCGCGACCGCGCCGCTCGTCGCGGCATGGCCGGCAAGCTCCTCGGCGCGCCCGGCCGCGAGCGCCTGCAGCACCGCCAGCGCGACCGCCGCGACGAGCGGCAGCAGCGCGACCACCTCGACCGCTGCCTGTCCCTGGCAGGACCGCGCGAGCCGCCTCATCGCTGCGCCTCGAAGCGAGCCCGTGTGGAGACGGTCGCGAGCGTCGCGCCGCCGATCAGCGCGGGCACCGCCACCGCCACCTCGACGACGCCATCGGCCGCCGATCTCACCCGCAGCTCGCGCTCGAAGCGGCCCGGCAGCACGGTGCGCGCCGCGGCCGCCGGGTCGGCGCCGACGGCGTCGGCGCGGGCGGCCGCGCGCGCCGCGGTGGCTGCGAGCCAGACCGCCTCGCCGGCCAGCGCCGCCTGCCACAGCAGCAGGACGAGGAGCCCGATCAGCGGCAGCAGCGCGACCAGCTCGACGCTGGCCTGTCCCTTCTCGGCGGACATGGAGAGCATGACCCGGGACGCTGCCAGCGGTCGCGTCACGGAGCTACGCGTGGTGGTGACAAAGCTGCGCAGCGACGGCACAGACGCCGCCGCGCGGTCCCCTACCCCCCGCGCAGCAGCACGCTCGGCGCGACGCCGGCCAGCTCCCGGCAGTCGCGCGCGAGGTGTGCCTGGTCGGCGTAGCCGACGTCCGCCGCGAGCCGGGCGAGGCTGACGTCGGCGCCCGCGCTCCAGCCGGCGGTCGCGAAGCGCTGGAAGCGCAGCACGCGCGCGAGCGTCTTGGGCCCGTAGCCGACCGCGGCGCGGAAGCGGCGCCGCAGCTGGCGCTCGCTGACCCCCAGCGCGTCCCCGAGCGCTCCCACGCGCAGCTCGCCGGGCCCCGCCGCAACGACCCGCGCCGCGGCCGCCACCGTCGCGTCCGGCCCGGGCGCGTCGCGGCGCCGCGCGAGCAGGGCTCGCTCCAGCACCCGCACGCGCCCCACCGCCCCAGCGACCGCCCCGGCCCCGGCCCCGGCCGAGACAGAGGCGCCGGCAAGCTCCTCCTCCAGCCGCTCAGCCGCGTCCCGCCCCCACAGCTCCGCCAGAGGGACGTCGCGGTCGCGCAGCTCGCTCAGCGGCAGCCCGAGCAGCGCGGCCGCCGCGCCCGGCCGGAAGCGCACCCCGACGACCTCGGAGGACGGCGCCAGCGCGACGACCTGCGCACGCGTCGCGGGTCCCGCCACCAGCAGCGACCCGTCCAGCAGGACGACGTCGACGCAGCCGTCGGGCAGGACACGCTGGGCATGGCCGGAGCCGCCGACCGTCTGGCTCCAGCCGCACGCGAGCAGGTCCGTGAGCTCCCCGCGCGGCGCCAACTCGCGGTAGCTCGAATCCACGCGCGCCCCGCGCTCAGTACTCGCGCTGCGCCCGGAAGACGACGTAGACGCCGTAGCCGGCGATCATCAGGAGCACGAACCAGGCGAGCGTGCCGGCGCCGGTGTTCCAGAGCCGGTTCGTCGCGACGAGCGTGATCGTCGCGAGCCCGACCGCGCCGTAGAGGATCGCGCGGTTGCGCTCACCGAGCGAGTACAGCTCGGTGCGGCGCTCGCGGTAGATGCGCTTCGCGAACCACGCGAGCGCACCGAACATCAGGATCTGCAGGACCTCCCACACCGCGCTGCCACCGTTGCCGCCTCCGGGGACGAAGGCGATGACCGCGGCCAGCGCGAGGATGATGACGACGTTGCGCGCCGTCTGGGTCATTGCAGGATGCGCTCGGGCTCCATTGCAGAGATGGTATCGGCGTCCAGCTCGTCGATCGTCGCGGCGGTGCTCGACGGCACGCCCTCGCCGTCCGCGCGCTCCGGCGCGAAGCGGTAGCCGACCCCGAAGTGGGTGTGGATGTAGCGCCACTCGGGCGAGATCCGCTCGAGCTTCTGACGCAGCTTGCGGACGAAGACGTCGACCGAACGGTCGCCGTGCGCCATCGCGTAGCCCCAGACGCGCTGGTAGATCGCCTCGCGCTCCAGCACCTGGCCGCCATTCGTGGCGAGCAGGCGGATCAGCTCGAACTCGCGGCGCGTCAGATCGAGGCTCTTGGAGCCGACGAACGCCTGGAACTGGTCGGGGCGGATCGAGATCTCGCCCGCCTCGAGCGCGGGACGCTCGACCGGCGGTGACGAGAGCCGTCCGCGACGGACGATCGCCTCGATGCGCGCCACCAGCTCCTCCGGGTGGCACGGCTTGCCGAGCCAGTCGTCGGCGCCGATCCGCAGCGCACGCACGCGCTGAGCGACCGTCGAGGGACCGGTGCAGACGATCACGGGCAGCGCGGGCAGCGCGGCACAGACCTGCTCGAGGTACGCCCAGCCGGGCGCGCCGAGGACGGCGAGGTCGATCACGAGAGCCCCGAGCCGCAACGACACCAGCTCGTCGACCGGGACCGCGCCCTGGAGGACGCGCTGCTGCCAGCCACGGGCGCGAACCCGCTTCTCGACTACTTGGAGGAACCCGCTGTCGGCATCGATGATTGCAAGACGGAGGGGGGTCGTTCGCGACCCCGGGGCGCGGGACTCGTCCGAAGAACGCGTCGGGGCCACGGCGTACGTGCTGTTCATGATGCGGGCAGTCTAGACGGACTGGGGGTCATCGGCATCTCGCGGAGACCGTCGGTAACACTGCGTTCACACAATCCCCGCTGTTTGCGTGCGTCTACGGCCCAACGGGGTCCGACGCGTCGGAGAACTCGCGGAACAGCCCGGTGACGACGAAGGCCGTCTGCTCGCCGATGTCGACGGCGTTGTCGCCGAACCGCTCGAGGCAGCGGGCGACGAGGATCATGTGCATCGCCCACTCGCGCAGCTCGGGGTCGTCGCCGATCTCGACCGCCCGCTTGAAGATCTCGCGGTTGAGCTGGTTGACCTCGCGATCACGGCGCGCGAGGTCCTCGGCCAACCTCATCTCGCGGCTCGCGAACGCCCGCTTCGCCTGGACCGCCTGCGAGCGCACGAGCGCCCCCATCCGCTCGACCTGCGACAGCAGCGCCGGGTCGGTCGGCGTCTCGAGCCCGTCGAGCGGGACCATCTTCGCGACCGACACGCACTGGTCGCCCATCCGCTCCACGTGGCGGATCACGTGCAGCAGCGCCGCGACGATCCGCAGGTCGCCGGCGACCGGCGCCTGGAGCGCCAGCAGCGACAGGATCGCCTGGTGGATCTCGAGGTAGCGCCCGTCGATCCGGTCGTCGTCCACCACGACCATGCTGGCGAGCTCGACGTCGCGCTGGATCAGCGCCTCCATCGCGCGGTCGAGCGCGGTGACGGCCATGTCGAGCGCGTCGAGCGTCCCGTGCTCGATCTGGCTGAGCTGCTCCCGGTACTCGTGGCGGATTTCGATCATCCGAACTTCCCGGTGACGTACTGCTCGGTCCGCTCGTCGTCGGGGTCGGTGAAGATCTTGTTCGTGGGCGCGAACTCGACCAGCTCGCCGCTGAGCATGAACGCGGTCGAGTCGGCGACGCGCGCGGCCTGCTGCATGTTGTGCGTCACGATCACGATCGTGTAGCGCTGACGCAGCTCGTGGATCAGCTCCTCGATCCGCAGCGTCGCGACCGGGTCGAGCGCGGAGCACGGCTCGTCCATCAGGACGACCTCGGGCTCGACCGCGATCGCGCGGGCGATGCAGAGGCGCTGCTGCTGGCCGCCGGAGAGGCTCATGCCGGGCGCCGAGAGGCGGTCCTTGACCTCTTCCCAGAGACCCGCGCCGCGCAGGCTCGACTCGACGCGGTCGCGCAGGTCCGAGCGCTTGACGCGCTTGCCGCCGCTCAGCTTGAGCCCGGCCGCGACGTTGTCGAAGATCGACTTCGTCGGGAACGGGTTCGGCTTCTGGAAGACCATGCCGATCTTCGAGCGCACGGTCACCGGGTCGGCGTCGGACGCGTAGATGTCGTGGCCGTCGAGCGTGATCTGCCCCTCGACGCGCCCGCCGGGGATCTCCTCGTGCATCCGGTTCAGGCAGCGGACGAACGTCGACTTGCCGCAGCCGGACGGGCCGATCAGCGCCGTCACCTGGTTCGGCGCGAACGGCAGCGAGATGCCCTTCAGCGCCTGCGATGCGCCGTACCAGGCGAGGACGTCTCTCGCCTCCATCCCGCGCGCGGTCTGGAGCGGCGCGGGGCGCGCGTCGGCTCTGCGCTCGCCAAGGTCCGTCTGGGCGGCGGCGCGGAGCTCGGCAGCGGATGGCGCGCCCACGGCCGGCTGAGCGGCCGACTGCTCTGTTTCGGTTCTGGTCGAGTCGCTGGGTGCCATGCGGTTACGAGCTCCTTCTGGGCTGGGTGATCGTCTCGGCGGGGGTCATCTGCCGAGCGCGCGCCGTCGCGCACGCGCCGCGAAGAGGCGCGCGACGATGCTGATGAGCAGCACGAACACGATCAGCACGAGCGCGGCGGCCCACGCCTGCTGGTGCTGTTCGGGGTTCGGCGACTCCGAGTAGGTGAAGATCGTCACAGGGATCGACGGCAGCGCCTGGGAGACGTTCGTCGTCACCGTGTTCGGCGCGATCGAGGAGGTGAACAGCAGCGGCGCCGTCTCGCCGGCGACACGCGCGACGCCGAGCAGCGTCGCCGTGATGATGCCGCCGTAGGCGGCCGGGAGCACGACCGCGAGGAACGTCCGCCAGCGGCTGATGCCGAGCGCGAGGCCGGCCTCCTTGACGGTGCCGGGGACGAGCGCCAGCACCTCCTGCGTGGAGCGGGCGATGATCGGCAGCATGATGATCGCGAGCGCGACCGAGCCGGCGAAGCCGCTTTGGTGGTGGCCGACGACCAGCAGGCCGAAGATGAAGATGCCGATCACGATCGACGGCACGCCGTTGAGGACGTCGAGCACGAGCCGGACGATGGCCGAGGGGCCGGGGCGCGCGAACTCGCTCGTGTAGATGCCGGCGAAGACGCCGATCGGGACCGCCATCGCCATCGCGACGAGGATCAGCAGGCCGGTGCCGACGAGCGCGTTGGCGATGCCCCCGCCGGTCTGTCCGAAGGCCGCCGGCGTCTGCGTGATGAAGTCGAGGTTGAGCGCGCCGGCGCTCTTGACGATCACCGAGACGATCAGCAGCAGCAGCACCGCGACCGCGAGCACGGCCGAGCCGGAGGCGGCCAGCAGGCTGAGGCGGTTGACCGCCTGGCGGCGTCTGACGCGTCCGCTGGCGCGCAGGTTGAAGTCGGGAGCGGTCGTGCTCATGAGGCGAACCCGGTGCGCGGGCGGCGCACGCCGCTGACGATCAGGCGGGCGATCAGGTTCGCGATCAACGCGATCACGAGGAGGATCGCGCCGAGGTAGGCAATCGAGGAGATCTGCAGGTTGCTGGTAGCGCCCTGGTACTGGCTCGCGATCCGGCTCGCCAGCGTGTCGCCGCTGCCGAAGAGCGAGGCGTGGATCCCGGCGGTCCCGCCGATCACCTGCGTGACCGCGATCGCCTCGCCGACGGCGCGGCCCATGCCGAGGATCACCGCGCCGACGATGCCGCTTCTCGCGTACGGCAGCATCACCGTCCGCACCATCTCCCAGCGGGTCGCGCCGAGCGCGAGCGCTCCCTCCTTCAACTCAGGAGGGCAGGTGACGAAGATCTCGCGCGTGACCGCCGAGACGATCGGGACGACCATGATCGTGAGGACGAGGATCGCGGAGAGGAGCCCGACCTGCGACGGATCGCCGTCGAACAGCGGGATCCAGCCGAGGACCGAGTGCAGCCACGGCTCCAGGTGCGCCTGCATGAACGGGCCGAGGACGAGGATGCCCCAGAGCCCGATCACGACGCTCGGGATCGCTGCCAGCATCTCGACCAGCGTGGCGATCGGAGTCCGCAGCACGCGCGGCGCCAGCTCCGTGAGATAGAGGGCGATCGCGATCGCAAGCGGCGCGGCCAGCGCGAGCGAGATCGCGGTCGTGATCGCGGTGCCGTAGATGAAGTCCGCGGCGCCGTACTTGTTGATGACGGGGTTCCAGGTGCTGTTCCCGAGGAAGCCGAGCCCGAACGTCGAGATCGCGCTGCCCGCCTGGTCGAACACCTTGTAGGCGAGCAGCCCGACCAGCACCACGCAGAACCCGGCGGCGAGCATCGTCAGGCCGTGGAGTCCACGGTCGCCGAGCCGGTCGCCGAGGCTCCGCTTCGCGCTGTTGAGCGGGGATGCTGATCGAGCTGTTGCCGACATGCCTAGCTCAGCCGCCGATCTTCGCGATCGACGCTCTGTCTGCCGTCAGGACGGCGTCCGGGAGGGGCGCGAAGTTGAGTCTCGCCCCGAACGACTGGCCGTCACCGATCGCGTAGGTCAGGAACGCTCTGAGCGTCGCGGCCTTCGTCGAGTCGGTCGGGACCAGCGCGTAGGTGAACGTCGAGATCGGATACGCCCCGGCAGCCGACGCCGGCGGGTTCGTGATCGAGATTCTGTTGTCCGCCGGGATCGTCCCGACGGTTCTGGCCGCGGCCGAGATGCTGTCGATGCTCGGCGCCGGGAACTGGCCGGCGGCGTTCTGCACGTCCGCGTAGTCGAATCTGTTGGCGAAGACGTACGAGATCGCGATGTAGGCGATCGCGCCGTCGGTTCTCGACAGGACGCCACCGACGCCGTCGTTGCCTCTGCCGCCGACGCCGGTCGGGAAGCTGACCTGCGTCGAGTTGCCGACTCTCGATCTCCAGTCGGGGCTGACCTTGGAGAGGAAGTCCGTCAGCGCGTAGGTGTCGCCGCTGCCGTCCGAGCGGTAGACCGGCGTCACCTTCGTCGCCGGCAGCGTCACGCCCGGGTTCAGTCTGGCGATCTGCGGGTCGTTCCAGGTCGTGATTCTGCCGAGGTACATGTCGGCGATCACGGGGCCGCTGAGTCTGAGGTTGTTCGGAACGCCCTTGACGTTGTAGGCGACGACGGTCGCCGCAAGCGCCCACGGGATCTGGATGACGCTCTTCGCCGCGCTCGCCTGGTCGGGCGTGAGCGGGGCGTCGCTGGCGCCGAAGTCGACGGTCTTGGCGGTGATCTGGGCGATGCCGCCACCACTGCCGATCCCGCCGTACGTGACGGTCACGCCTGCTCTTCTGGAGTAGTCGGCCTCCCAGGCCGAGACGAGCGGGGCGACGAGCGTGCTGCCCGCGCCGGAGAGGTTTCTGCTTCCTCCGCCGCCTCCCGAGCCGCTGGTGCTCGAGCCGCTGTTGCTGGAACCACACGCGGTGACGCCGAGCGCCAGGGCACCGGTGGCTGCGATCGCAAGCCACTGACGTGACCTCACAGGGGTCTCCTTGCTTTTGATTTTCCTGTTCACGCTCACCAGCCTTCCGGCGACGAGCAAGGATTCTGTTACTGAGGTGTAGCCCGGTCGTGAAGAAACTGTGAACGCGCCTAGGAGCGCGTCAGCAATTCAACGCCGACGGTCGCCAACCGCAGTGGATCCGGGCGATGCGCCGGAGCGACCTCGAGCAGGAGGGGCGCGTCGTGCGTCCGCAGATGCGGCGCGATCGCGCGCCACGGGACCATTCCGCGCCCCGGGGGGAGGTGCAGGTCGAGCCGCAGCGGGACGATTCCGGGCGGCGTGCCCGGTCCGCGGCGGACGCCGAGGTTGTCGTGCACGTGGAAGAGAATCACGTCGTCGACGGTCGCCGCCAGCACGTCGACGAGGGCGACGCCGGACAGCTGCGTGGTGACGTGGCCGTGGCCGAGGTCGAACGCCATCCCGACCGCCGGCGAGCCGATCCGCCGCACCAGGTCGCGCACGAAGATCGGCGCGTGCGCCAGCTCCGGCGGGCCGGGATAGGTCGGCGCCAGGTTCTCGATCGCGATCCGCACGCCGGCCTGCTCGGCGCGCGCGCCGAAGCGCCGCAGCGACGCCTCCTCGGCGAGCAGCCGGTCCTCGACGCGGTCGGCCGCCGGGCCCTCGGCGACCGGGAAGCAGGCGGCGTGGTAGACGACCAGCGTCGCGCCGATCATCACCGCGTAGTCGAGCAGGCCCGCGAACGCGCGGTCGTGCTCGCGGGTGCCGACGCTGAGGTCGTCGGGAGCGTGGAGCACGACGCGCAAGCTCGTCGGCGCGAGGACCGCCCGGAGGCAGTCCGCGTGCCGTTGCACGCTCACCGGATCGCCGAGCATGGCGACGGGCGGCGCGTGCATCTGGATCCACGCGTAGCCGCAGGCTTCGAGGCGCTTCAGCTCCGGCGCCGTCGGCCACGTCTCGCGCGGGACGTCGAGTCCGAGCCGGCCACCGAGCGGCCGCTCGCCGGCGCCGGTGTCGATCGGCTCCGGGGTGCGGGTGCGGTGAACCGTGACTTCGCTCATGTCTCGACGCTACGGGGGCGTCGCGAGCGTCATGTGTCACCGCCGTGAAAGAGCGGTGACAGGGTGGTGAAAAACGGAGCGCTAGCCAGCGACGCATCGCCGGCGTGCGGCAGCGATCGACGGAACGCGGTGACGCCGAATCAGCCTGCGACGCGCTCGTAGCGCGCGTACAGCTCCTCGATCGCTCGTCTCGCCGCGTTGTGGCGCTCGGTCGAGCCGGCGGAGCGGTCGGCGTCGGCCCAGGCGGAGGGGTCGGCCAGCTCGACCTCGAGCTGCTGGAGCGCCGTCTCGGCCGCCTCGATCTCGCGTTCGAGGCGCTTCACCTCTCTGACCGCGTTCTTCGAGCGCTGGGGCGCGGCGGCTGCGGGCTTCGCCTTCGCGGCGGCCTGCGACCCGTTGCCGTTCGCCTTGCCGTTGCCGTTGGCCGCCTTGCCGTTGCCGTTGCCGTTTCGGGCGCCGTTCCCGTTGCCCTTCGCGGGCGCCTTGGAGGCCGCCGCCTCGGC
>JAATFK010000611.1 GCA_015655225.1 Solirubrobacterales bacterium
ACCACCTCTTCTCCGAGATCGACGAGGTGGGGGTGCGCGACGGCGCCGACCTCGTCGTGGAGGGCTACGACTTCGCCCCGACCTTCTCGAGCTGGACGACGATCGAGGAGTGCCTCAATCCGCCGCTCGTGTGGGAGCGCGCGCGGGGCTGGTTCACGACCGCGCCGTTCTCCGAGCCGGAGCAGTTCGTGTTCCCCGAGGGGATCGGGACGATCGAGTGCGTGAACGTCGAGCACGAGGAGGTCGTGCTGATCCCGCGCTGGGTCGACTGCAAGCGGGTCACGTTCAAGTACGGGCTCGGGCAGGAGTTCATCGACGTGCTCAAGACCCTCAACATGCTCGGGCTCGACTCGACCGAGCCGCTGCGGGTGCGCGACGTCGAGGTCGCCCCGCGCGACGTGGTCGCGGCGGCGCTGCCGAACCCCGCGACGCTCGGCGACCGGATGACCGGGCGGACCTGCGCGGGCACCTGGGTGACGGGCACCGGCAGAGACGGGCAGCCGCGCAGCACGTACCTCTACCACGTCGCCGACAACGAGACGACGATGCGGGAGTACGGCAGCCAGGCGGTCGTCTGGCAGACGGCGATCAACCCCGTGATCGCGCTCGAGCTGCTCGCGAACGGCAGCTGGAAGGGCGTCGGGGTGCTGGGACCGGAGGCGTTCGACGCGGTCCCGTTCCTCGACCTGCTGCGCGACTACGGCGCGCCGCATGGGATCGAGGAACGGACGCCGGCCGGCTCCTGACCGCTAGGCCGTGACCTCGACGCCTCTCCAGAAGGCGACGTGGTCTCTGATCTCCGCGGCGGCCTCTCTCGGCGCCGGGTAGTACCAGGCGGCGTCGGCGTTGACCGCGTCGCCGACCTTCACGTCGTAGTAGCTCGCGTCGCCCTTCCAGGGGCAGTGCGAGGTCGTGTCGCTGGGACCGAAGTGCTCGCGCACGACGGCGTCGGCGGGAAAGTAGTGGTTGCCCTCGACGACGACGGTGTCGTCGCTCTCCGCGAGCGTGACGCCCTTCCAGGTGGCCTTCATCGCGTCCTCCATCCGGGGTGTGATTGCCTCGGCAACGACTGTAGCGCTCGCTGACCCTCCGGCTTTTCGTGTGACGCGTGGCGGGTAGTTCTCAGGGAAGACGGTTCCCTTCGAGGAGGAGTTGCGATGCGAGTTCCACGGTCACGAGGCGCCCTCGGCGGCGTGCTGATCACGCTCCTGGGCATCTGGGGCGCGCTGATTCCGTTCGTCGGGCCCTACTTCAACTACACGCTCGGGTCGAACTCGACCTGGCACTGGACCACCGGCCGACTGTGGCTGTCGGTGCTGCCGGGCGTCGTCGCGATCGTCGGCGGCTTGCTGCTGCTGACGTCGCGCTCGCGCCCCACCGCGTCGTTCGGCGCGCTGCTCGGCGTCGCGGCCGGCGCCTGGTTCGTCGTCGGACCGGTCGTCTCGGAGCTGTGGAACCACGGCATCGACCAGTCGGGCGCGCCCTATGGTGCCCGCGGAACGCGGGTGCTGGAGCAGCTCGGCTTCCACCTCGCGCTCGGCGCGTTCATCCTCTACTTCGCGGCCGCCGCGCTCGGCCGGCTGTCGGTCCGCAGCGTGCGCGACGTGGAGCTGGCGCAGGCCGAGGCGACCGGCGGGACCGCGACGGTGACCCGCGCGGCGCCGGTGCAGCGGGCGACGCCGGTGCGGCAGGTCCGGCCCGTCGCGGCGACGACGCCGGCCGACGACGGGACGGCGACCGGGCAGACCGAGGTGCTGCCCCGGCAGGAGCAGCCGGTCGCCGCGGGCGACGACGAGGACGACGCTGCCGCCGCCGAGCAGCCGACGACGGTGATCCGTCGCGACGACGAGACGACCTAGCCGGCGGGCGGCCCGGGCCAGACCACGCGCGCACGGGCGGCCGCCTCGGTCACGACCGAGGCGTCGACCGCGACGCGGGTCTCCGCGATCCCGACCGCCGGCCACTCGCAGACGAACGTGAGCGGACCGGGCGGCGGCAGCGGCCAGATCCACGCCTCCTGGTGCCAAGAGCGATCGCTGCCACCCCCGCCGCGCGCCTGCAGGGTGATCGTTCGCTCCCCTCGCTCGTCGGGCGGTCCGGGCGGGCGGCGACCGACGGAGGTCGCCTTGCGCCCGTCGGAGAAGAGGACGCCGTAGCGCAGCTCGTCGGGGTCGAGCGCACCGGTCGCATCCCACGCTTTGCGCCGGCCGCGCTCGTGGCGGCCGAAGAGGAGCGGGTCGGCGCCGTCGTACGTGCGCGCCATCACCACGAGGTCGAATCCGAGCCCGGTGGGATAGGCGGACAGCCGGGTGATCGCGACGACGTGATCGCTCGTCTCCGCGAGCACGAGGTCGAGCGCCACCACCCCCGGCAGCACGCCGTGTGGCGGCCCCATCCAGGCGGGCTGCGGTGGCTGAGGAGGACGCGGCGGCGGGGGCTCGCGCGGTTCGAAGAACGCCATCGTGCCCCGGAACCCTACGCCGAGGAGCGTGGATGCGCCACCAGCTCCCCCGCCTCCGGTCGTCCCTCGTCCTGGTCGACCGAGAGATCGCTCGCGAGGCGGGTGAGGAGCGCCGCCAGCTCCTCGTGCTGCTCGGGCGACCAGCCCTCCAGCAACTCCTCCAGGCGCTCGCGCCGCGCGGCCAGCAGCCGGGCGACGATCGCGCGGCCGGCGGCGGTCGGGACGAGCGTCCCGCCGGGCGGCGCGCCCGCGGCCACCGGCCCCGCCTCGATCTGGCCGGCCGCCCGCAGCTCCTCCAGCGGGGCGTCCAGGCGCGCGCGCTCGACGCTGCAGCCGGACGCGATCGCGTCCGCGCTCACCGGCGCGCGCTCGGCGATCCGCGCGAGCAGCCAGCACGCCGCCGGGGAGAGCGCGACCCCGGCCCGCGCGGCCAGCCGCTCGTAGATCCTCCGCCGGCTGTCGCGGCGCGCGAGGACGCTCAGCGAGCGCGCGATCTCGTCGACCGAGCTCTCCGGCTTCGGCACCGCGAAGCTCTCGCCGATCCCGTTCGTCTCGACCGACTGGCGCAGCGGCACCTCCCGCAGCAGCCACGTCAGCGCGAACGCGATCACCGCGACCGGGACCGCGACGAGGAAGACGGTCTGGAGCGCGTCGGCGTACGCGTGCACGTAGCCGTTGTGGATCGCCGGCGGCAGCTTCGCCAGCTGCGAGGGATCGGCGGCCGCGGTAGGGCTCCCGGCGGCCGCGCCCGGGATGCCGTTCGGCAGCTGCTGGTGGAGCGTCGTCGTCAGCCGGTTCGAGAAGATCGCGCCGAAGATCGCGACCCCGAACGAGCCGCCGATCGAGCGGAAGAAGGTCGCCCCCGAGGTCGCGACGCCGAGATCGGCGTAGTCGACTGCGTTCTGCACCGCCAGCACCAGCACCTGCATCACGGCGCCGAGCCCGAGGCCGAGCACGAGCATCGAGCCGGAGCGCTGGAACGTGGAGGTGCCGACGTCCATCCGTGAGAGCAGCACGAAGCCGACCGCCATCACCGCCGTGCCGACGATCGGGAAGACCTTGTAGCGGCCGGTGCGGCTGATGATCTGCCCGCTCGCGATCGAGGTCAGCAGCAGCCCGGCCATCAACGGCAGCAGCTGGAGCCCGGAGCCGGTCGGGCTGGCGCCGTTGACGACCTGGAGGAACAGCGGCAGGAAGGCGATCGCTCCGAACATCCCGAAGCCGACGATGAAGCCGATCGCGCTCGCGGCCGCGAAGACGCGGTTGGAGAACAGGCGCGGTGGCAGGATCGGCTCCTCGACCCGCCGCTCGACGAGCACGAACGCCGTGCTCAGCACGACCCCGCCGACGGCGAGCGCGATCGACGTCGCCGAGCCCCACGGCTCGGTCGAGCCGCCGAGACTGAGGAACAGGATCAGGCAGCTGACCCCGCCCGCCATCAGCGCCGTGCCGAGGTAGTCGACCTTGTGGTGGACGTGCTCCCCCGTGGCCGGCATCACCGCCGCGATCACGGCCAGCGCGACGGCGCCGATCGGAAGGTTCACGTAGAAGATCCAGCGCCACGAGAGGCTCTGCACGAAGAAGCCGCCGAGCAGCGGCCCGATCACGCTCGAGACGCCGAAGACGGCGCCGAAGAGGCCCTGGTAGCGGCCCCGCTCGCGCGGCGCGACGATGTCGCCGACGATCGCCATCGCCCCGACGATCAGGCCGCCGCCGCCGAGTCCCTGCAGCGCGCGGAAGAGGATCAGCTCGAGCATCGACTGGCTCAGGCCGCAGAGCGCCGAGCCGGCGAGGAAGATCACGATCGCGACCTGGAAGACGCGCTTGCGGCCGTAGAGGTCGCCGAGCTTGCCGTAGAGCGGCGTCGAGGCGGTCGAGGCGAGCAGGTAGGCGGTCGTCACCCACGAGATGTGCTGGAGGCCGCCGAGATCGCCGACGATCGTCGGCAGCGCGGTCGCGACGATCGTCTGGTCGAGCGATGCGAGCAGCAGCGCCAGCATCAGCCCGCCGAAGATCGCGTTGCGGCGGCGCTGCGACAGCGCCGCCGCGGGCGGCGCTGCGGTCGTCGTGCTCATCGCTCTCCTCCTCGGATGACCCTCGGGGTCTACCCACGCGCGGCCCGCCCCAGCCCCGGCGTGTCGGACCCCCGTCCGCGCGGGCAGACTCGCGGCGTCATGGCTCCCCCTCCGATCGCGCGCCGGCGAGCGCTCGCCGGCCTGCTCGCGGCCACCGTCGCCGGCACGGCGCTGGTCGCCGGCGCCTTCGTCGGACGGCCCGGCGGCGGTCCCTCGCCGGCGGGGCCGGTGCCGCCGCCGGGCGCACCCGGCTCGCCGAAGGACTGGCAGCGCGCGGTCGCGTCGACCTTCAGCGACTACGGCGGCCCGCTCGCCTGCGGCGGCGTCCTCGCGCGCGGCCAGCTCGGGATCGCCTCGCGCACCGTGCCGTGCGGGACGCTCGTCACGCTCGCCTACCGCGGCCGCGTCGTGCGCGTCCCGGTGATCGACCGCGGACCGTACGTCGACGGCCGCACGTGGGACCTGACCGGCGCGACCGCGAGCGCGCTGCGCTTCCCCGGCCTCGCCGAGCTCGACTGGCGCATCGCGTCGACTTGACTTCGAGCGCGCTCGAAGACCTACGCTCACCTGACCGCCTCTCCCGAAAGGAATCCTCCACATGACTCAGCGCACGCTCGGCACCCAGGGACTCGTCGTCTCCGTCGAAGGGCTCGGCTGCATGGGGATGTCCGACTTCTACGGCCCCCGTGACGAGGCCGAGTCGATCGCGACGATCCAGCGCGCCCTCGACCTCGGGGTCACGTTCCTCGACACCTCCGACATGTACGGCCCGCATACGAACGAGCGGCTCGTCGGCAGAGCGATCGCCGGTCGCCGCGACGAGGTGCAGCTGGCGACCAAGTTCGGCATCCTCCGCGACCCCGACGACCCCACCAGACGCGGCGTCAACGGCCGTCCCGAGTACGTCCGCTCCTCGATCGAGGGCTCGCTCCAGCGCCTCGGCGTCGACCACGTGGACCTCTACTACCAGCACCGCGTCGACCCTGACACGCCGATCGAGGAGACCGTCGGCGCGATGGCGGAGCTGGTGAAGGAGGGCAAGGTCCGCCACCTCGGCCTCTCCGAGGCGGCCCCGGAGACGATCCGCCGCGCGCACGCGGTGCATCCGATCACGGCGCTCCAGACCGAATACTCCCTCTGGTCGCGCGACCCCGAGGAGGAGATCCTCCCGACGCTGCGCGAGCTGGGGATCGGCCTCGTCGCCTACTCGCCGCTCGGGCGCGGCTTCCTGACCGGCCAGATCACGAGCGTCGACGACCTCGCCGACGACGACTTCCGCCGCGCCAACCCGCGCTTCCAGGGCGAGAACTTCCAGAGAAACCTGGACCTCGTCGCGCGCGTCAGAGAGATCGCCGCCGAGAAGGACGTCACCCCCGGCCAGCTCGCGCTCGCCTGGGTGATCGCCCAGGGCGACGACATCGTCCCGATCCCCGGCACGAAGCGCCGCAGCTACCTGGAGGAGAACGCCGCCGCTGCCGAGATCGGCCTCTCCCACGAGGACCTGGCGCGGATCGACGCGGCGGCTCCCCGCGGGGCGGCGCACGGCGACCGCTACGCCGACATGTCGCCCGTCGACCGCTAG
>JAATFK010000212.1 GCA_015655225.1 Solirubrobacterales bacterium
CTCCGAGGGCGTGCTGCACGCGCTCGCCGGAGCGCTCGCGCTCGACGACGCCGAGCGCGCCCACCTCTTCGACCTCGCACGCGCCGCGCAGCCGACCGTCCCCCAGCCGCGCCGACGCCAGCCGAAGCAGCGCGTCCGTCCCGAGGTCCAATGGAGCCTCGACGCGATCACCGGCGCCGCCGCGGTCGTCGGCAACGACCGGCTGGACCTCCTCGCCGCCAACCAGCTCGGCCGCGCTCTCTTCTCCGAGCTGTGCGACACGCCGGCCCGGCCGCCGAACCACGCTCGCTTCATCTTCCTCGACCCGCGCGCCGACGCGTTCTATCCCGACTGGGACCGCGCCGCCACGGAGACGGTCGCGATCCTGCGCGCGGCCGCCGGGCGCAACCCGTACGACCGCGACCTCTCGGATCTCGTCGGCCAGCTCGCCACGCAGAGCGATGCCTTCCGCACCCGCTGGGCCGCGCACGACGTCCGCTTCCACGACATCGCGACCAAGCACCTCCACCACCCCGCCGTCGGCGACCTGACCCTCAGCTTCAACCGCCTCGACCTCGCCGCCGACCGCGGCCTGACGATCCTCACCTACACGCCCGAGCCCGGCTCCCACACGGAGGACGCGCTCAAGCTCCTCGGCACCTGGGCCGCCACGGTCGAGAGCGCCCGCGCGGCTGTCGAACCGGCCTCCGGCGACTGATCAGTCGCGCCCGCGGGCGGTGCGGACACGCACGACCGAGACGAGGTAGAGCACGGCGCCCAGCGCCGCATAGCCGGCGAGGTTCGAGAGGTGCGCGTCGTGCTGGCCCGAGGACGCGATGAAGGCGACGCCGGCCACGGTCGAGAGTCCGCCGCTGACGATCATCGACCACTCACGGGTGCCGGCGTGGCGGCGCCGCAGCGCGACGCCGAGCTGGATCGCGCCCGACACGCTCGCCCAGGCGCCGAAGACGGCGAGCGTCGCGCCGGCGTCGCCGCCGAAGGTCGCGACCGCCAGCGCCGCCGCGGCGAGCGCGCTGATCGCGGCGTTTCCCCGCAGGATGGTCGCCGCGCGGCCGGTTCTCGAGGTCGACTCGACGAAGGACGAGACGGCGTCGATGACGGGATAGGCGGTGAGCAGCAGGGCCGCCGCCGTGGCCACGTCGGATGCGGTCGTGGGGATCCGGTCGCCGACCGCCACGATCAGCGCGACCGCCCAGATCAGGGCGGCCACCGCACGCGTGGCGGCGATCCGGCGAGCGATCGGGCCGAGGTCGGTGGCGGCGTTCGGTCCCGCGAGCGGGGACGACGCGAGCAACGGGGCGGGCTCGGACATGATGGAAGCTCCTTGTCGAACAGCAGGAGAAAGAACGATCGTTCTCTCGATGAGCGGAGCTAAGCAGACACCGGGCGCGAAGTCAAGAACGATCGTTCTTTCTTTGGTATCGTCCGGCCCGTGCAGATCGCGACGCTCCCACCTCCCAAGGACTCCGACGCGCGCGACCGGCTGCTGCGCACGGCGTCGGCGCTCTTCTACGCCGAGGGGATCAACAGCGTGGGCGTCGACCGGATCGTCTCCGACAGCAACGTCACCCGCGCGACCTTCTACCGCCACTTCCCCAGCAAGCAGGACCTGGTCCTGACCTATCTGCAGACGGTGCACGACGCGATCGAGGCGCGGCAGAGCGCGCTGGTCGCGACGACGCCCGAGCCGCGCCAGCTGCTCCAAGCCGTGGCCGCCGACATCTGCGAGCAGATCGCGGGACCCGGCTTCCAGGGGTGTGCCTTCATCTGCGCCGCCGCCGAGTTCCAGGACCCCGAGGATCCGATCCACCGCGCGATCACGGCACACCGCGCGTGGTTCCTCGGCACGATCCGCGACGCGTTCGCCGCAACCAGCCACGCGCAGCCCGACGACGCCGCGCGGCTCTACGTGATGCTCCGCGACGGCGCCATGGTCGGCGGCCATCTCGGCGACAGCGCGGCCGCGATCGAGACCTTTCGCCGGGGCGTCGGCGGCCTGCTGCCGCCGGCGTGAGGCGCGGCTACTTCTTCTTCTTGACCGCCGGCTTCTGCTTCTTCTTCGGCGCAACCTTCAGCGTGAGCCGGTGCGAGAGGATCGCGGGGGACGCGCCGGGACGCTTGATCGAGACCGTCACGTAGCCGACGAGCTTGTGCTGCTTGCGCCCGAGCTTGCGGGCGGCGGCGCTGAGCTTGACCGTCAGCGTCCGCTTCTGTCCTCTGCGCAGCGAGAAGCTCACCTTGCCGTAGGGCGCGGCCGCCTTGGGCTTGGGCTTCGCCTTGGCCTTGGCGGCGACCGCCGCCGGGTGCGCGCCCGGCGCCGGCTTCTGCGCGCCGAAGGTGATCGTGCCGCTGCAGCCGTCGGGCTGTCTGCACGCCGCGACGAAGACGAAATCGCCCCAGTCGCTGGTCGCGCCGGAGCCGGGCACGATCCCGAGCAGGTTCGCCGCCACGTCCCCCCAGCCGATGTCGTTGGGCACGCGCGTCACCGTCGGGACGAAGCTGATCGTCGCCGAGGCGGGCGGCGGGGCGGGCGCCGCGATCGGGATCGCGGTCCCGGGCGGCGGCGCGGGCGACGTGGTCGTGTCGCCGGGGCCGGAGCCGCCGTCGCCGGGGCCGGACCCTCCCCCGTCGCCCGACCCAGGGCCGGCGCCGCTGGTGTCGAAGACGTACGCCCCGCCCTGCTCGTTGTTGGCGCCGACCTTCGCGTACGGCGCGCTGGAGACGATCGTCGTGCCGGAGACGGCAGCCGAGGCGGCTTCGTCCACCCTCGCGACTACTACAGCGCGACGGCGGCCGCGACGCGTGCCGCGTTTCGCCGGTAGTACGGCTCACGGGCCGGCCGGCCCGACGGTCATCTGCTGAAGGCTCACCATGCCATCGCTCCAGGGCGCCTACGAGAGCGGCGACCACGTCGTGGACCCGCGTGCTCGGCAGCGGCGTCTGGCTCCTGCTCGCCGGACCGCGGGTGCGGGACACGGTTGCTGCTCGGCGACTTCTCTCACTGGACACATGGCTGACGGCGGTTAGGCTCTCGCCCTGTGGACGTCGACGACGCGGTGCGGTCGCCCCCTCGCTCGGGACGATCGTGCGCGAGTGGGGACGGATCGGGACGATCGGGTTCGGCGGTCCGCCGGCGCACATCGCGCTGTTGCGCGAGCTGTGCGTCACGGACCGCCGCTGGATCAGCGACGAGGAGTTCGAGCACGGCATCACGGCGTGCAACCTGCTGCCCGGGCCGGCGTCGACGCAGCCCGCGATCTTCTGCGGCTGGCGGCTTCGCGGCGTCCCCGGCGCGCTGCTCGCGGGCGTCGCCTTCATAGTGCCGGGCCTGGTCCTGATCATCGCGCTGGCGACGTTGTTCCTCGGCTCTCCCCCGGTGTGGATCAAGGGCATCGGCGCCGGCGCGGCGAGTGGCGGCCTCGCGGCGTTGTGCTGGACCGCGTTGAAGGTCGGCGCGCTGTCGCGGTCGTCGGCTACGCGGCGGCCGGCGTCGGCGGCGCGCTCGTGGCGGCCGCCGTGGCGTTCGCCCCTTCGTTCTGCTTCATCGCGCTCGGCGCCGAGCGCTTCGATCGGCTGCGGACGGACCCGACGCCGCGCGCGTTCCTCAGCGGCGCGGGGCCCGCAGCGATCGGGGTGATCGTCGGCTCGGCGATCCCGTTGGCCGTCGCGCTCACGCAGTCGTGGCAGTTCGTCGTCCTCGGCGCGGCAGCCGTCCTGCTCCTGCTCGCGCGCAGGAGCGTCGTGACGACGCTCGCGCTCACCGGTGCCGCCGGCGCCGCCGCCGCCGCCCTCGCGGGCGCACCGCTCAGCAGCTGAGTGATCCGCGGACCTTGGGACGCCCCTTCGCGCCGGTGCGGCGACACGCGTCGTTTGTGCCGCCCGCGACCGGGCACCGTCGAGCGGCAGGCGCGGTGGGCGCGCCGCAGGATCGAAGGAACACCACATGCAGGAACTCGTCGTCCGCGGGCCCGCCGCGCGATGCTGACCTCCTCGGGAGCCGTTCCCGCAGGCGATCGCTCGTCGCTCGGTGCCACCTCGCTCGTCCGCGTCGCGTCCGTCCCGGCAAGCCACGTCTACGTGCGCCACCTCGCCGACCCCGACGGCGCCGACCGCGTCGTGCGCCTCCCCGACCTGCCGCCGGCCGACGGCGTGCTCGTCCCCGGCGGCTGGTGGCCGCCGGCGATGCTCGACGCCGCCTGGATCGAGGCGAACCACGGCGCGTTCGACGTCTTCCACGTCCACTTCGGCTTCGACGCGAAGACGCCGCGCGAGCTGGCGGACGTGGCGCTCGCGCTGGAGCGGCACGGGATCCCGCTCGTGCTGACGCTCCACGACCTCCGCAACCCCCACCACGAGGACGTCGGCCTGCACGACGCGCAGCTCCGCGTGCTCGTGACGCACGCCGCCGCGATCGTCACGCTGACGCCGGGGGCGGCGCGCGAGATCGAGCGGCGCTGGGGTCGCGTCGCGACCGTGCTGCCGCATCCGCACGTCGTCGGGCGGGAGCTGCTCGGGCTCGAGCGGCCGCTGCGCGAGACGTTCGTCGTCGGCCTGCACGCGAAGAGCCTGCGGGCGAACATGGACGTCGTCGCGGTCGCCGGCGCGCTCGCCGAGGCGGTCCGAGAGCTGCCGGACGCGCGCCTGCGGATCGACCTGCACGACGAGGTGCTCGACCCGGCGAACCACTGGCACGCGCCGGCGGTCGCCCGTGAGCTGGCGCGGGTCGCGGACGACGCGCCGCGGGCCGAGCTCGTCGTGCACCCGTACTTCAGCGATGCGGAGCTGTGGCACTACTTCCGCCAGCTCGACGTCTCGGTGCTGCCCTACCGCTTCGGGACGCACTCGGGCTGGCTGGAGGCGTGCCACGACCTCGGCACCACCGTGATCGCGCCGACCTGCGGCTTCTACGCCGAGCAGCGGTCGTGCCTCTCCTACGGACACGACAGCTCGGCGCTCGACGCGCCGTCGCTGATCGCCGCGGTCCGGCTCGCGTACGAGGGCCGGCCGCACTGGCAGGCGGACGCCGGAGAGCGGCTGCGCGAGCGGCGGGAGCTGGCCCGCGCCCACGAGGCGCTCTACCGCGGCCTGCTCGCATGAGCCGCGTCGCGATCGTCGCGGCGGCCCGCTTCCCGATCGCCGAGCCGTTCACGGGCGGGCTCGAGGCACAGGTCTGGGCGCTCGCCGACGGGCTGCGGCGGCGCGGCCACGAGGTGACGCTGTTCGCCGGGCCGGGGTCGGATCCGGCGCTCGGCGTCGAGCTGCTCGACCTCCGGCGCCCGCGCATCAGCGACGCGGCACGGGCCGACGTCAGCATGACCGCGCCCGAGTGGCTCGACGAGCACCACGCCTACCTCGACCTGATGGTACGGCTCGCGCGCGACGGCGGCGACCGCTTCGACCTCGTCCACAACCACAGCCTCCACCACCTGCCGGTGGCGATGGCCGCGGCGCTCCCGATCCCGGTGCTCTCGACGCTGCACACGCCGCCGACGCCGTGGCTCGAGTCGGCGATCCAGAGCGGCGACGGCTGCGGCGTCACGTTCGCCGCGGTCAGCGAGCACACCGCCCGCTCGTGGCGCCACCTGGTGCCGGACGTGCGCGTCGTGCTGAACGGCGTCGAC
>JAATFK010000011.1 GCA_015655225.1 Solirubrobacterales bacterium
CCTCTGCGTCGGGGAGACAGAGTCCGAGCGCGAGGCCGGGGACACGGAGCGCAAGCTGCGCCATCAGATCGGGGAGGACCTCGAGAGAGTCCCCGTCGAGCAGCTCGCCGACGTGACGATCGCCTACGAGCCGATCTGGGCGATCGGCACGGGCCTCGTCGCGACGCCGGAGCAGGCGCAGGAGGCGTGCGCGTTCGTGCGCGCGCTCGTCGGCCAGCGCTCGCAGGAGGCCGCCGACCGCGTGCGGGTCCTCTACGGCGGCAGCGTCAAGCAGGAGAACGCGGCGGAGCTGCTGGCGCTCCCGGATGTCGACGGCGCACTCGTCGGCGGGGCGTCGCTCGACGCCGCCTCGTTCGCCGCGATCGTGGCGGCGGCCGGCGCATGAGCCTCGCGGACGGCCCGACCGCGCTGCCGGTGCCGAGCGTCACGCTCGTCGTGCTGGACGGCTGGGGCCTCGCCCCGGACGGTCCCGGCAACGCCGTCTCGCTTGCCGCGACGCCGGTCTTCGACGCGCTCTGGGCGCAGTACCCGCACACCCAGCTGACCGCGTCCGGGCTCGCCGTCGGGCTGCCCGACGGGCAGATGGGGAACTCCGAGGTCGGACACCTGAACCTCGGCGCCGGCGCCGTCATCCAGCAGGACCTGACGCGCATCGACGCGGCCGTCGCGGACGGCACGCTGAACGACAACAGCGTCCTGCGGACCGCGCTGGAGGGCGCCGGGACGGAGGCGCGCGTCCACCTGATCGGGCTCGTCTCCGACGGCGGCGTCCACTCCAGCATGGAGCACCTGCACGCGCTGATCGAGCTGGCCGCCGAGCTCGACGTCCCCGACCTCGTCGTCCACGCCTTCACCGACGGCCGCGACACGTTGCCGAGAGCCGGCGCCGACTACCTCGCGACCGTCCAGGGCTGGCTCGACCACGTCGGCACCGGCCGCGTCGGGAGCGTCGTCGGGCGCTACTTCGCGATGGACCGGGACAAGCGCTGGGAGCGCGTCCAGAAGGCCTACGACCTGCTCGCCCACGGCCGCGCGGAGCACCACGCCGAGAGCGCGAGCGCAGCCGTCAGAGCCGCATACGAGCGCGGCGAGACGGACGAGTTCGTCGAGCCGACCACGATCGCCCCCGACGCGTCGATCCGTCCCGGCGACACCGTCGTGGCGTTCAACTTCCGTCCCGACCGGATGCGGGAGCTGTCGCTCGCGCTCGCCGATCCCGCCTTCACGGACGTCGACCGTCACGGCGAGGAGGCCGTCGAGCGCTACACGACGATGACCGAGTACGTCGAGGGCTGGCCCTACCCGGTCGCCTTCCCGCCCGCGCACCCGGAGATCACGCTCTCGCACGTGATCGCGAACGGCGGCGGACGCCAGCTGCACGTCGCCGAGACAGAGAAGTACCCGCACGTGACGTACTTCTTCAACGGCGGCGAGGAGCAGCCGTACAGCGGCGAGCGGCGCGAGCTGGTCGCCTCCCCGCGCGACGTGCCGACCTACGACTTCAGACCCGAGATGAGCGCGCGCGAGGCCGCGCAGGCGTTCGTCGCGGCCTGGCGGGCGGACGCGCCGCGCTTCGGGATCATCAACTTCGCGAACGCCGACATGGTCGGCCACACGGGCGTGATCCCGGCCGCCGTGACCGCGATCGAGACGGTCGACGCGTGCCTCGGCGAGGTCGTCGCGGCGGTGCACGAGAGCGGCGGCGCGCTCGTGATCACCGCCGACCACGGCAACGCCGACCACATGCTCGAAGCGGACGGCAGTCCCAACACCGCCCACTCGCTCAACCCGGTGCCGGCGATCGTCACCGTCCCCGGCCTCGCGCTCCGCTCCGGCGGCGTGCTCGCCGACATCGCACCCACGGTCCTGCAGCTGCTCGGGGAGGACCAGCCCGAGCAGATGACGGGCACGTCGTTGATCGCCGGGTGAGCGCGACCAACCGCAGGCGCGCGCTGCCGCCGTGGCCGGAGGGACGGCCGCTGCGCGAGTGGCAGCGCAACGCCGTCGACGCGCTCGCCGCCCACGAGGGGGAGGCGTTCCTCGCCTCCGCGACGCCCGCCGCCGGCAAGACGACCTTCGGCCTGCGGGTCGCCTACGACCTGCTCAGCGCCGGCCGCGTCGCGCGGATCGCGATCCTCGCCCCGACCGCCCACATCGCCCGTCAGTGGGCGGCCGACGCGGCCCGCTACGGAATCGACCTGGAGCCCAACCGGCCGAACAGCGAAGGCCCCGAGCCGCCCGACCGCCACGGCGTCGCGGTCACCTACCAGGCGGTCGCGGCCGGTCCCGCGCCGCACCGCCGCGCGGCCGCCGCGCGCCCGACGCTGCTGATCGCGGACGAGCCGCACCACATGGGCGAGCACGCCGCCTGGGGGACGACGACGATGGAGGCGTTCGCGCCCGCGAGACTGCGGCTGCTGCTGTCGGGGACGCCGTTCCGCTCCGACAACTCGCCGATCCCGTGGGTCGAGTACGACGCCGACGGCCTCTCCTCGGCCGACTTCACCTACACCTACACGGACGCGCTGCTCGACAACGTCTGCCGCCCGATCACCTTCATGCCCTACGACGGCGACATGGAGTGGCAGAGCGACGGCAGACGCCGCCGGGCCGACTTCTCGGTCGTGCTGCCGCGCCAGGAGGACGCGCGGCGCCTGCGGACCGCGCTCGACGGCGACGGCGACTGGATCCGCCGCGTGCTCGTCGACGCCGACGCGAGACTCGCCGAGATCCGCGCCGGCGACCACCCCGACGCCGGCGGCCTCGTCGTCGCGATCGACAAGGCGCACGCGGTGCAGCTGGCCGCGCAGCTGGAGCGGATCAGCGGCGAGCCGCCGCTGCTGGTGACCTCCGACGAGGTCGATGCGTCCGCCCGCATCGCTCGCTTCGCGGCCGGCACGCAATGCTGGATCGTCTCCGTCCTGATGGTCTCCGAGGGCGTCGACATCCCGCGCCTGCGGGTCGGCGTCTACGCCACCAGCTCCCGCACGGAGCTGTTCTTCCGCCAGGTCGTCGGGCGCTTCATCCGCCGCTCGCCGGCGCCGCGGCACCAGATGAGCTTCCTCTTCCTGCCGTCCGACCTCGTCCTGAGAACGCTCGCGAGCCGGATCGAGGAGGAGCGCAACCACGCGATCGAGCTGAGACCGGCCGCCGAGGAGCTGCTGGAGCGGCCGCCCGACCGACGCGAGAGCGAGCCGGGCGCCTACGAGGCGCTCTACTCCGACGCGCGGGCCGACGAGCACATCACGGTGCGGACGCTGCCGGGCGAGAACCTGTCGCTGTTCGGCGACCCCGCGCCGGCCAGACCGGCGCCGTCGGCCGCGTTCGTCGCGTTCACGCAGAGCACCGGCGGCGGCGGCGCGGCGGCCGCGCCCGCGCCGCCGCCGAGCGCGACCGGCGATCCCAACTCTTCCTACCAGCGGCGCGAGCGGCTGCGCGAGGAGCGCAGCAGACTGGTCGCCGTGCGGGCCCGTCAGACGGGGGAGGAGCACCGCGCGATCAACGGCCGCATCAACCGCGCGGTCGGCGCCAGAACGGTCGCGAACGCGACGCTCGACCAGCTCGAGAAGGCGAACGAGCTGCTGAAGCGCGAGACGGCGAAGGGGCGGTAGCTTCACCGCAGGTCGTCGAAACGGCCCGCCGCGTTGCTAGAGTCGCGCCCAGCACGCCGCCCGAGGGCGGTCCGCCGCGGGAAACGCCGATGTCAGCTCCCACCACGACACCCACTGCCGACGCCCCTGAGGCCGGCGGACTCGACCCCGTCGAGCTGGCTGCCTGGCGCGGGCTGCTGCGGACGCACGCGAGCCTGATGAAGGCACTCGACAGCGAGCTGGAGGCGGCCCACCGGCTGCCGCTGACCTCCTACGAGGTGCTGATCCAGCTGGCCGACGCGCCCGACCAGCGGATGCGCATGTGCGACCTCGCCGACTCGGTGCTGCTGAGCCGCAGCGGCATGAGCCGCCTCGTCGACCGGCTGGAGCGCGACGGGCTGCTCTGCCGCGCGGCCTGCGACGCCGACGCGCGCGGCTCCTACGCCGTCATCACGGACGCCGGCCTCGATGCGCTCGTCGGCGCCCGCCCGACCCATCACGCCGGCATCCGCCGTCGCTTCCTCTCGCGCTTCAGCGAGGACGAGCTGCGGATGCTGGCGGAGCTGTGGTCGCGGATCGCGCCCTGAGCGCGGCCCCCGCTCCCTTCTAGATCGCCGCCCACGAGTCCGCCGCCGCCGGCGCGTTCGCGCGCTGACGCGCCCGGCTGCCTGAGACTTGACAGTGATCGACTGAGATTTCATCATGCGGTCATCACCAAGAACCTTGCGACCCAGGAGGTCCGACATGGCACTCGTACGTTGGGAGCCCGTTCGTGAGATCAGCTCGATCCAGAACGAGGTCAACCGCATCTTCAACTCCTTCTTCGACGCGCCGTCGAGCGCGGCCGCGACCGGCGCCCGCCGCTGGATCCCGGCGATGGATCTGACCGAGCACGACGACGCGTTCGTGCTGCGGGCCGATCTGCCCGGCGTCGCGGAGGACGACGTCAAGGTCGAGCTGGACGAGAACGTCCTCACCGTCTCCGGCGAGCGCCGGAGCGAGCGCGACGAGCAGCAGCAGGGCGTCCACCGCGTCGAGCGCTCCTTCGGGAGCTTCTCCCGCTCGCTGACGGTCCCCGAGGGCGTCGACGCGGACGCGATCGAGGCGAACGTCGACCGCGGCGTCCTCACCGTCCGCATCCCGAAGCCGGCGGAGCGCACCCCGCGCCGCGTCGCGATCAACGTCGGGCACGGCAGCGAGCAGCCGGCGATCGAGGGCGAGGAGTCCGCTCCGGCAGCCGCCTAGCGTGGCCGTCCCGATAGGGTCCACCGCCGTGGCCCTGTTGGAGATCCAGCACCGTGACGCCCGCTCGCGCGCGCGAGCGGGCGTTCTGCATCTTGCGCACGGCGACGTCCGCACGCCGGCGTTCGTCCCGCTCGCGACGAAGGGGACGGTGAAGGGGCTCGAGCCGCGCGAGGTCGCCGCGCTCGGCTACGACATGGTGCTCGGCAACACGTTCCACCTCTTCCTCGCGCCCGGCCACGAGCGCGTCGCGGCGCAGGGCGGCCTCCACGAGTTCATGCGCTGGGAGGCGCCGATCATCACCGACTCCGGCGGCTTCCAGGTCTTCTCGATGGGCCACGGGACGGTCGCCGACGAGATCAAGGGGCGCAACGACGCGTCGCCCGCCGGCGGGCAGCGCGAGCGCGCCGGGGCGATCCTCTCGATCGAGGAGGAGGGCGTCCGCTTCCGCTCCTACATCGACGGCTGCGAGCGCTTCCTCGCGCCCGAGACCTCGATGGAGGTGCAGGCGGCGCTCGGCTCCGACATCGCGCTCGCGTTCGACGAGTGCACCCCGTTCCACGTCTCGCGCGACTACACCGAGGCCTCGACCGAGCGCACGCACCGCTGGCTCGACCGTTGCGTCGCCTGGCATGCCGAGCACGAGCCCGCCTCTGGCGCCGGGCGCCAGGTGCTCTACTCGATCAGCCAGGGCGGCGTCTACGAGGACCTGCGGCGCGCCTCGACGCGCGTGATCGCCTCCAGCCCCGCGCCCGGCGTCGCGATCGGCGGCTCGCTCGGCGCCGACAAGCCGCAGATGTACGAGGTCGTCGGCTGGGCGACCGACGAGCTCGAGCGCGTCGCGCCGGAGAAGCCGCGCCACCTGCTCGGGATCGGGGACGTCGACGACCTGCTGCGCGGCGTCGAGCTGGGGATCGACACGTTCGACTGCGCGATGCCGACGCGGCTCGGGCGCCACGGGATGGCGATCGTGCCCGATCCCGAGCACCGCTGGCGCGTCGACCTGACGAAGGGCCGCTGGAAGGACGCGCAGGAGCCGATCCTCGACGGCTGCCCCTGCCCGGCCTGCTCGCAGGGCTTCACGCGCGCCTACCTGCACTACCTCTTCTAGATCCGCGAGCTGACCGCGCTGCGGCTCGTGACGCTGCACAACCTCTCCTACATCGCCCGCCTGATGGCGGACCTGCGCGCGGCGATCGCCGCCGGCACGCTCGCCGAGGTGACCGCCGCCGCGCGCGCCGGCGCCGCGCCGGTCGGAGCGCGGGCGGCTTACACCTAGCCGACCGAACAGGTCAAAGTTGCTGCCCTTCAGGGGGTCGAACTTTGACCTCTTCCGCTACGGTGCCCGGCCCCGCGCTCAGCGCGTGTTCTGGTTGATCAGGTCCTGCAGCTGCTGGATCCCCTGCTTGGCGTCGTCGGAGACGACCCGCTTGAGGTGGACCGCCTGCTTCGAGGCGTTCGTCGCGGCGACCGCCACGACGATGCCGGCCGCGATCAGCACGAGGATCGCGAGCACCGCCATCAGCCGCCGC
>JAATFK010000207.1 GCA_015655225.1 Solirubrobacterales bacterium
GCGGCGTCCCGCTGATCGCGACCTACCGGCTCAAGCACGTCTCCTGCGGCGGCTACGGCGACAGCAGCAAGGAAGCGGCAAGCTACAAGTCCTGGTATCAGAAGTTCGCTCAGGGAATCGGCAACCACGACGCCGTCGTCTTCCTCGACATCGACGCGCTGATCACCGCCAAGTGCCTCTCCCACCACGGCCTCGACGTCCGCATCGGCGAGCTGCGCTCCGCGATCGACTCGCTCGCGGCCGTCCCCCACGCGGTCGTCTACGTCGACGCCGGCGCGGCCGACGCACACGCCCCCGCGTTCATCGCGAAGCTGCTGAACCGCATCGGCGTCAGCAGAATCCAGGGCTTCTTCACGAACGCGACCCACAACGACTGGACCATCCGCGAAATCGACTACGGCCGCACCCTCTCGCACCTGACCGGCGGCAAGCACTTCGTCGTCAACACCGCCACCAACGGCCGCGGGCCGCTCGCTCCCAAGAGCAGAGTGAAGTCCGGCAACGAGATCCGCTGCAACGCGCCCGGGCGCGGGCTCGGGCCCAGACCCACGACCGACGTGCCGTCCCATTACGCCCGCATGGGCCTCGACGCGTTCGCCTGGATCGGCAACCCCGGCCGCTCCGCCGGACCCTGCAGCGCCACACCGAACCCGCCGCCGACCGGCAACTTCTGGCTCACCTACGCCCTCTCCCTCATCAAGCACGCCAACTACCGCATCCGCTGATCACACCGAGCCGGTTGCGCGCGACAACACGCGGGCGCGGCCAGGTTTGGTGGCCGCGAGAATCGGACACTGACCCCAGATGCAGGTCGCTCGTACCGAAGTCTTGGAGCTCATCCTTCGACTGTACGGCGAGGAGCACATGCGGGTCGCGAGCGAGCGGCTTCCAGATCCGGTCGACACCGAGCGTGACGTGACCTTGCTCGTTCGGTTGGGGCTCACGCACGACCAGATCTACAGCCAGCTGGGTGCTTCGCCCTGAGCGCGGGGACCCGCGCCTGAGCGCGACCAGCCGCCAGGACGACATGTCACGGAATTGACCGTCCGGTCCGTGAGCGGGCAGCGTTCTCCTAGGGTCATGGGCGGTGTCATCCCTGCGTTCGCGAATCGTGTGGGTCGTCCCGCGCACCCTGGTCGCGAGCGCGCGCTCGTCGTTCTCGGGCGAGCGCGACCGGCTCGCCGCGCTCGTCGTCCTCGTGGGCGTCGGCGCGGGGCTGGCCGCGATCGCACTCCGCGACCTTGTCGTCTTCTTCACGAGACTGTTCAGCGGCCACGCCGATCCCAGCGGGAGCGGCAGGGTCGCGAATCCGCACGTACCGGCGCTCGGCGTCTGGTGGCTGGTGCTCGCACCGGTCCTCGGCGGTCTGCTCTACGGTCCGCTCGTCTCGCGCTTCGCGCCCGAGGCACGCGGTCACGGCGTGCCCGAGGTGATGCTGGCGGTCAATCGGCTCGGCGGACGGATCCGACCGCGCGTGCCGCTGGTGAAGTCGCTCGCCTCCGCGCTCTGCATCGGCTCGGGCGGATCGGTCGGCCGCGAGGGACCGATCGTGCAGGTCGCCTCCGCGATCGGGTCGGTCGTCGGCCAGCTCGCGCGCGTGCCGGAGGAGCGGCTGCGGCTGCTCGTCGCGTGCGGTGCGGCGGGCGGGATCGCCGCCACCTTCAACGCACCGATCGCCGGCGTCTTCTTCGCTCTGGAGGTGATCCTGCGCGACTTCGCGGTGCGATCGTTCGGCTACGTCGTGATCAGCGCGGTGATCGCCAACGGGATCGGCCGCCTCGCGTTCGGGTCAGAGGCATTCCTGTCGCTGCCGACGTTCGCGACGCCAACAGCGGGCGAGTACGGGCTCGCGGTCGTGCTCGGCGTGCTGGCCGCGCTCGTCGGCGTGGCGTTCATCCGCATCCTCTACGGCAGTGAGGATCTCGCCGACCGGATCTGGCACGGACCGGAGTGGCTGCGACCCGCGGCCGGCGGTGTCCTGCTGGGCCTGCTCCTGCTCCTGCTCCCCCAGCTCTACGGGGTCGGCTATCCCGCGCTCGGGCATGCCGTCGAGGGTCATACGGCGTGGACGCTGATGCTGCTGCTGCTCGTCGGCAAGCTGGTCGCGACCAGCCTGACGATGGCGATCGGCGGCTCTGGTGGCGTCTTCGCACCATCGCTGTTCGCCGGCGCGATGCTCGGCAGCGCCTTCGGCAGCGGCGCTCACGCCCTGTTCGGCGGCACGCCGGCAGGAGCCTTCGGCCTGCTCGGGATGGGCGCCGTCTTCGCCGCCGCGGCGCGTGCACCGATCACCGCGGTCCTGATCATCTTCGAGTTGACCGGCGACTACGCAATCGTCCCGCCGCTGATGGTCGCCGTCGTGATCGCGACCGGACTGGCAGACAGGCTCTCACCCGATTCGATCTACACGCTCAAGCTGCGCCGACGTGGGATCGACCTCGACCAGCCCAAAGCTCCTGGCCTCGATGCGATCCCCGTCTCCGAGGCGATGCGGCCGCTCCCCGAGCCGCTCGCACCGAGCGCCTCCGTCCCCGAGATGCTCGCGCGCTTCGCGAGCGGATCCGCGCTTGCGATCCCGGTCGTCGACGCCGACGGTGCGACGATCCTTGGCGTCGTCAGCGCCGAGGCAGTCGAAGCGGCACTGCCGGACGACGGCGTCGTCTACGCACGAGACATCATGCATCTCACCGACACGCTTCACGCCAGCGATCCGCTCGAGCATGCGATTCGCGTGCTCGCGCAGAGCGGCGACGAAGGCGTCCCGGTCCTCGCCGTGACAGACGGCCAGGCCGTCGGATGGATCACGCACCGCGACCTGCTCGGCGCCTCCGCGCAGACCGGTCACCAACCGTCGCGGCGGCGAGGGCCGTGCGGTGACGCTTCGGACGTGCGAGCCGGTCGACTGATCCAGGCCCTGAGGCAGGCGAGTGCCGCTGCGAGCCAGACGGCGGCGAGGACGAGCAGCAGGTTGCGGCCGTAGTGCTGGCTGGGCAGGATCGTCGGGTTGGTGGCGAGCCGTCCGTAGCCGCCGACGACCGGCAGCGCGACGAGCGCGACGGCGAAGCTGACGTAGGCGCCGAGCTGGAGCGGCGGGCGCAGCCAGCGCGGCGCGACGCGTGAGAGCAGCCAGCCGGCGAGCGCGACGAGCGGCGCGAGCACCGCGTCGTGCAGCACCAGCCCGCCGAGGAAGAACGGGAGCCAGCTGGTCGGGTGCGTGACGTTCGCCCGCGCGAGCAGGTTGCCGAGCCCAAAGACGATCAGGCCGATCCCGAGCAGGCTGCAGAGCCAGAAGAACGGGCCGCGCGGGGTGTCCTCGGCGCTCACGTCGCCTCCAGGCGGTTGACCCACTTGGTCTGCTGCACGCCCGGCCGCGCCGGGCCGATCAGCCGCAGCGGGTAGCCGTGGTCGAGGTGCAGCGGCTCGCCGTTGAGCTCGAGCGCCAGCAGCGTGTCGCCGTCGGCGACCTGGATCGCGTTGACCTCGGAGACGCTGTACGCGCCGCCGCGCTCGATCGAGTGGACGCGCGCGCTCGCACCCGGCTTCGCGCCAGCTCGCGCGAGCAGGTCGCGGAGGCGCACGCCGCGCCAGTGGCCGGCCGCGCTCCAGCCCTCGACGCAGGCGATCGGCAGGTGCGCGGCGTGCTGGGGGAGCGCTCGCAGGTCGGCGAGCGTGAGCGACAGCGGGGTCGCGATCCCGGTGCCGTCGACGCGCAGGCGGTAGGCGACGCCGACCGCCCGCTGCGTGATCCCGGCGCCGGAGGCGGACTTGTTGATCGGGAGGCCCTGCGGATTCAGCTTCGAGGTCGGGTCGCGCGGGGCGAGCAGGTCGAGCGGCGCGAGGGGACGCAGCGTCTGCCCGACGGTCGTGACCGTGACGACGCCGGCGGCGGCCGCGACGCCGCCGAGGAACGCGCGGCGGTCGAGGCCGTCGCCCGGTCTCCGCGTCGCCTGCTGCGCCTTCGCCGTCGTCCGCCCGTCGCGTCCGAGTGCGCGGCGCGTGATCGCCGCCTTCGCACCGATGTGCGCGACGAGCGCGCCGATCGTGATCCAGGCGGTCCAGTAGTGGGTCTCGGTGAAGCCGAATCTCCACGGATACCA
>JAATFK010000006.1 GCA_015655225.1 Solirubrobacterales bacterium
ATCTCCTTCGGCGCCGGCCTCAACCACTGGACGACGCAGCACGGCTCGCTCGTCGGCGCCGACGCGACGGTCATCCAGATCGACCTCGAAGCGGAGGCGATCGGCGCCCACCGGCCGGTCGACCTCGGCGTCGTCGGCGACGCGAAGGCGGCCGCCGAGGCGCTCACGGAGGAGCTGCGCGAGCGCTGGGCCTCGAACGGCTGGCGCACGCCGGAGACGGCGCGGCGGATCGCCGCCGGCCGCTGGCGCGACGAGCGCTACGAGGACGAGGGCACCGACCACTACGTCGACCCGCGCACGCTCTCGATCGCGCTCAACGAGCTGCTGCCGACCGAGCGGACGGTCGCCGTCGACTCCGGCCACTTCCTCGGCTACGCGGCGATGTACCTCGACGTGACCGACCCGCTCGCGTGGGTCTTCCCGAACGCGTTCCAGGCGGTCGGGCTGGGGCTCGGCTGCGCGATCGGCGCCGCCGTCGCGCACCCCGAGCGCGTGACGGTCGCGGCGCTCGGCGACGGCGGCACGTTCCTCGCGCTCGCGGAGCTGGAGACGGCCGCGCGGCTCGGCCTGCGGCTCGTCGTCGTGATCTACGACGACGCCGCCTACGGCGCCGAGGTCCACCACTTCCGCGCGCTCGGCCAGGAGGTCGCGCTCGCGCAGTTCCCCGACGCGGACCTCGCGGGGATCGCGCGCGCCGCCGGCGCCGAGGCGATCACGGTCCGCTCGGCCGCCGACCTCGCGCCCGTCTCCGCCTGGGTCGAGTCCGGCTCCGGCCCGCTCGTGATCGACGCCAAGGTGCATCCTGACGTGTGCGCGGAGTGGCTCGAGCACGCGTTCCGCGCCGGCTGATCCCGTCGTCGTCCACCATCACCACCGAGGAGTCCCGATGAGCGCCAGCACCGTCACCGACCTGATCAGCGGGCTGAGCGACGGCTCGGTCGAGCTGGTCGACCTCACGCAGCCGCTCAGCGAGAGCACCCCCGTGCTGATCCTGCCGGAGCCGTTCGCGAACACGCCGCACCTCTCGCGCCGGCAGCTGAGCAGATACGACGAGGACGGCCCCGCCTGGGCGTGGGACGTCCTCGAGCTGGGCGAGCACACCGGCACGCACTTCGATGCGCCGCGCCACTGGATCACCGCCAGAGACGGCGAGGACGTCGCCTCCGTGCCGCCCAAGCGGCTCGTCGGCCCGGCGGTCGTGATCGACAAGACGGCCGAGGTCGAGGCCGACAACGGCTACCTGCTGACGGTCGCCGACCTGGAGGCCTACGAGGCCGAGCACGGCGCGCTCGCGCCCGGCTCGTGGGTCCTGCTGCGCAGCGGCTGGGGCTCGCGCGCGCAGGACGAGGCGGCGTTCCTCAACGTCGGCCCCGAGGGACCGGTCACGCCCGGCCCCGACGTGGCCGCGGCCCGCTGGCTCGCCGAGCATCCGAACGTCGTCGGCTTCGGCACCTAGACGGTCGGCATCGACGCGGGCGCCGCGGGCGGCTTCGACCCCGGATTCCCGGTCCACAACTTTCTGCTCGGCGCCGGGCGCTACGGCCTCACGCAGCTTGCGAACCTCGACGCGCTCCCGGTCGCGGGCGCGCTGATCGTCGTCGCTCCGCTCAAGCTCGTGGACGGCACCGGCAGCCCGTCCCGCGTGCTCGCGTTCGTGCAGCGCTAGCGGCGCGACTCGGACGCGTCGCGGTCCGGCGGCGCGAACCCGAGCAGCTCCTCGACCGCCGGCAGGGCGAGCGGCGCGGCCGACTCGCCGTCGCCGGCGGCGGCGCCGTCCGCGAGCGCGGCCGCCGACAGCTCGGCCGCGCTGCGCAGGTGCGCGGCCAGCAGCGTCACGGCCCCGACGCGGTCGCGCCGCTCCAGCGCCGCGAGCAGCGCGCCGTGCTCGGCCGCGCGCGTGCGGGCGTGCTCGGGGTGGCGCATCAGCCCGACGCGGTAGCGCTCGCTGGAGCGCCAGACCGGCTCGATCGAGCGCAGCAGCCAGCTCGACCCGGACGCCGAGTACAACGCGAAGTGGAAGCGCTCGTGCGCGTCGCGGGAGCCGAGCAGGTCGTGGCGCTCGTCGGCGGTCTCCTGCTCCTCCAGCGCCGCCCGCGCCCGCGCCGCGTCCTCGCGGTCGAAGCGCTCCGCCGCGGTCGCGAGTGCGAGCCCTTCGAGGTGCATCCGCGTGAAGTACGTGTCGACCAGGTCCTCCCGCGTGAGTGGCCGGACCCACGCGCCCTTGTTCGCGACGACGTCGACGAGGCCCAGGTCCCCGAGGCGTCGCAGCGCCTCGCGGATCGGCATCTTGCTGATCTCCAGCTGGTCCGACAGCTCCTGCAGCCTCAGGGGCGCCCCGGGTGCGATCGCGCCCTCCATGATCCCCCGGAAGAGCGCGAGCTCCGCCAAGTCGACGGCGGTCTTCCGGCGGGGCGAGTTCAGCATCGTCAGGACCGGATCGTGGGGCTCGGGTCGCTCAGCGCGCGACGCGGGGCGTGGAGGACGGCCGCCAGCGGTCGTGCTGGGGGCCCGGCTCGACCTCGTCGAACGTGCGCGGCGGCGGCTTGACGGCGTCGAGCGTCCCGTCGTTCGGCTTGCGACGGCCGGCGCGGTACTGGACCACCCACGGGTCGCCGCGGTAGTCCTGCTCGGCGGCCGCGTGCAACGTCCAGAACGGGTCGTAGAGGTGCGGGCGCCCGAGCGCGCAGAGGTCCGCGCGGCCGGCGAGGATCGTCGTGTTGACGTCCTCGTGGCTGCTGAGCGCGCCGACGGCGATCGTCGGCAGGCCGGTCTCGTTCCGGATCCGGTCGGCGAACGGCGTCTGGTAGCTGCGGCCGAACGCCGGCTGCTGGTCGGGGGAGACCTGGCCGGTCGAGACGTCGACGATGTCGGCGCCGTGGTCGCGCAGCATCCCCGCGACCGCGACCGCGTCGTCGCCGTCGAAGCCGCCGGGAACCCAGTCGGTCGCCGAGATGCGCACCGAGATCGGCTTGCCCTCGGGCCAGACGGCGCGGCAGGCGTCGAAGACCTCGAGCGGGAAGCGCGCCCGGTCGTGCAGGTCGCCGCCGTACTCGTCGGTGCGGATGTTCGTGATCGGCGAGAGGAACGAGGAGAGCAGGTAGCCGTGCGCCATGTGGATCTCGAGCAGGTCGAAGCCGGCGGCGTCGGCGCGCTTGGTCGCCTCGACGAACTGGTCGCGCACCATGTCCATGTCCTCGCGCGTCATCTCGCGCGGCACCTGGCTGTCGGAGAAGTACGGCAGCGGCGAGGCCGACAGCAGCGGCCAGGCGCCCTCCTCCAGCGGCCGGTCGATCCCGTCCCACATCAGCTTCGTCGCGCCCTTGCGGCCGCTGTGGCCGATCTGGGCGCCGATCGCCGCGCGGCTGTGCTCGTGCACGAAGTCGACGATCCGGCGCCAGCCGGCGACCTGGTCCTCGCGGTAGAGGCCGCCGCAGCCGGGCGTGATGCGCCCCTCGGCGGAGACGCAGATCATCTCCGTCATCACGAGCCCGGCGCCTCCCATCGCGCGCGTCCCGAGGTGCACGAGGTGGAAGTCGCCGACCGACCCGTCGACCGCCGTGTACATGTCCATCGGCGAGACGACGACGCGGTTGACCAGCTCCAGCTCGCGCAGCCGCAGCGGGAAGAACATCGGCGGGCGCACGGCCGCCTGCTCGTCCTGGAGCGTCCGCACGGCGAAGTCGCGGTCGACGCGGTCCATGAACAGCTCGTCGCGCAGCCGCAGGTTCTCGTAGGTGATGCGGCGGCTGCGGGTGAGGAGGTTGAAGGCGAACTCGTCCGGTCCCTGCCCGACGTAGCGCGAGATCTCCTCGAACCACTCGAGGCTCGCCTGCGCGGCGCGCTGGGTGCTCTCGACGACCGGGCGGCGCTCCTCCTCGTAGGCCTGCAGCACGGCGCCGACGTCCTCGCGCCCGCGGCGCTCCTTGAACGCCCAGGCGAGCGCGATCGCGTCCTCCATCGCCAGCTTCGTCCCCGAGCCGATCGAGAAGTGGGCGGTGTGGGCGGCGTCGCCGATCAGCACGATGTTGCCGTCGTGCCAGTGCCCGTTGTGGACCGTCTGGAAGTTGAGCCACTTCGAGTTGTTCGCGACCAGCTGGTGGCCGTCGAGGATGTCCGCGAACAGCGTGCGGCAGAACGCGATGCTGTCCTCGTCGCTCTCGCCCGGCGTGAGCGACAGCGACTCGCTCGCGTCGAGGCCGGCGCGCCGCCAGGTCGCCTCGTCGGTCTCGACCACGAACGTGCTCATCGTGTCGTCGTACGGGTAGCCGTGGATCTGGAAGACGCCGAACTCCGACTCGACGATGTGGAAGGTGAACGCCTCGAAGACGAGGTCGGTCCCGAGCCACATGAACTTGCTGTGCCGTCTGTCGATCCGCGGCATGAAGGCCTCGGCGCGCTGGCTGCGGATCTGGCTGTTGATGCCGTCGGCCGCGATCACGAGGTCGTACGTCGCCGACAGCTGGTCGAGCGGGGGCGCCTCGGCCAGGAACGACAGCTCGACGCCGAGGTCGAGCGCGCGGTCCTGGAGGATCGTGAGGAGCCGCTGGCGGCTGAGCGCCGAGAAGCCGTGGCCGCCCGAGCTGCGCAGCGTGCCGCGGTAGTGGATGTCGATGTCGGCCCAGCGCGCGAAGCTGCGCTCGATCTCCTCGTAGGTGACGGGGTCCGCCGCCTGGAACGTGTTCAGCGTCTCGTCGGAGAAGACGACCCCGAAGCCGAACGTGTCGTCGGGGGCGTTGCGCTCCCAGACCGACACGTCGTGGCCGAGCCGTCGGAGCAGGATGGCGGAGTAGAGGCCGCCGGGCCCGCCCCCTGCGATCGCGATCCTCATGCGTGCTCCTTCCGTGGTGGCGCGAACAGGGCGCGCGCGATGATCTCGCGCTGGATCTCGGATGCGCCTTCGTAGATCCGGGGCGCGCGCACCTCGCGGTAGAGGTGCTCGAGCAGGTGGCCGCGCTGCAACGCGACGGCTCCGTGGAACTGGATCGAGGCGTCGACCGCCTCCTGGGCGACCTCGGTCGCCATCAGCTTCGCCATCGCGGCGGCCTGCGTCGTCGGCCGGATGCCGCGGTCGTACGCGGTCGCGGCGGCGTGGACGAGCAGGCGCGCCCCCTGGACGCGGGTGGCGATGTCGGCCATCCGGTGCGAGACGGCCTGGAAGTCCTTGAGTGGCTTGCCGAACGCGACGCGCTCGTTCGCGTAGGCGACGGTCGCGTCGATCGCCGCCTGCGCCATGCCGATCGCGAATGCGCCGACGCTCGGGCGGAACATGTCGAGCGTTCTCATCGCGACGCGGAAGCCGCCGTCGACCTCGCCGAGGCGGTGCTCGCGCGGCACGTGGACGTTGTCGAAGACGAGCCGGCCGACGGGGTGGGGGGAGAGCAGCTCGATGTGCTCGCCGCTCAGCCCCTCGCTGTCGCCGGGGACGAGGAACGCGGTCAGGCCGCGCGCGCCGCTGCCGGCGCTCGTGCGGGCGAAGACGGCGTAGACGTCGGCCTCCGGCGCGTTCGAGATCCACGTCTTCTCGCCCGTCAGGCGGTAGCCGTCGCCGTCGGGCTCGGCCGCGAGGGCGAGCGCCGCGACGTCGCTGCCGGCCTGCGGCTCGCTCAGCGCGAAGCCGGCGACGGCCTCGCCCGCGGCGATCCGCGGCAGCCACGCGTCGACCACCTCGGGGCCGCCCGCCTGCAGCAGCGGGAAGGTCCCCAGGCCCTGGAGCGCGAACGCGGTCTCGGCCTCGGTGCAGCCGTACGCGAGGCCCTCGCGGATCAGGCAGAGGTCGAGCGCCGAGACGTCGGATCTCCAGCTGCCGTTCTCCCGTGGGAAGAGGCGACCGAGCAGGCCGTGCTCGGCCAGCAACTTGAGCAGGGGCCGGTTGACGGCGCCCTCGGCGCCGGCCGCCGCGACCGGCGCGAGCGTCGTGCGCGCCAGCTCCGCGGTGGAGGCCAGCAGCTCGCGCTGCTCGTCGGAGAGATGCGCGTCGAGGGCGCTGGCGCCGCTCACGGCAGGCGCTCCTCCGGGAGGACGGCGACGCACATCAGCTCGATCAGCGCCGGCTCGTCGAACAGCCGCGTCACGCCGAACAGGCCGCTCGCCGGGTAGTGGCGGCCGAAGTGTCTCTGCCAGACGCGGCCCAGCTCCCGCAGGTTGTTGCGATAGTCGGCCGGGTCGGTCACGAAGATCTGGATCGAGACGATGTCCTCGGGGACGCCGCCGGCGGCCGCGAGCGCTCTGACGACGTTCGCGGCGACCACGTCGAGCTGCTCGACGAGCGTGGTGCCGTGGATCTCCCCGTCGGGGCCGAGCGCGGTCTGGCCGCCGAGGTGGACGAGCCGCCCGGGGGCGGCGACGACGGCGTGGGCGTAGCCGACCGGCTCACCCAGCTCGGGGGCGACGACGATGCGATGGCTCATGGTCAGTGGCCCTCCCAGGCCGGCGGGCGCTTCTCGGTCCACGCTCGGTAGAACTCGCGGTGGTCGTGCGTCAGCATCAGCAGCGCCTGCGTCGAGGCCTCCAGCTCGATCGCGCTCGCGAGGTCCATGTCCAGCTCCCGCGAGATCAGCGTCTTGGTGGTCGCGAACGCGAGCGCCGGCCCGGTCGCGAGGCGGCGCGCGAGCGTCTCGGCGCGGTCGGTCAGCTCGTCGTCCTCGACCACGTCGGTCGCGAGGCCGATCGCGAGCGCGCGCTCGGCGCTGACCTTGTCGCCGAGCGTCAGCAGCTCGGTCGCGCGGCCGAGCCCGACGATCCGCGGCAGCAGGTAGGCGGCGCCCATGTCGGCGCCCGAGAGGCCGACGCGCGTGAAGAGGAAGGCGAAGGAGGCGGAGCGCGCGAGCAGCCGGAAGTCGCTCGCGAGCGCGAGCACCGAGCCGGCGCCGGCGGCGATCCCGTTGACGGCGGCGATCACCGGCAGCGGGCAGTCGCGGACCGCCTTGATCATCTGGCCGGTCATGCGCGTGAACTCGAGCAGCTCGGCGGCTTCCATTCTCTGCAGCGCGCCGATGATCTCCTCGACGTCGCCGCCGGAGCAGAAGCCGCGGCCCTGGCCGGTGACGACGACGGCCTTGACGTCGCCGCGCAGCGGCAGCTCCGCGAACAGGTCGCGCAGGTCGGCGTAGGACTCGAACGTCAGCGGGTTGAGCTTCTCCGGCCGGTTCAGCGTGACGTAGGCGACGCCGTCGTCGATGCGGAAGTCGAAGTGCTGCCACTCCTGGGTGAACGGGGGTGAGGCGCGAAACGGGGTCACGTCTGGATTCCTCCACCGTCGAGAACAAGAGCCTGGCCGTTGACCGAGCGCGCCTCGGGCGAGGCGAGCCACAGCACGGCGGCAGCGACCTCGTCGGCGTCGAGCAGGCGGCCGAGCGGCGCCATCGCCGCGAGCGCGGCCTCGCCCTCGTCGGCGCTGCGGCCGGTGCGCTCGGCGATCCGGTCGATCGACGCGCGCGTCATGTCGGTGTCGACGAAGGTCGGGCAGACGGCGTTCGCGGTCACGCCCGAGCCGGCCAGCTCGGCGGCGGTCGCGCGCATCAGGCCGATCGCGGCGTGCTTGGAGGCGGTGTAGGCGGCCGTGTAGGGGACGCCGACGCGGCCCGCCGTCGAGGCGACCGTGACGATCGCGCCGGTCTCCCTCGCGCGCATCCCCGCGATCGCCGCGCGCGTGCAGAGGAAGGCGCCGGTCGCGTTGACGCGCAGCTGGCGCTCCCACGATTCGAGCGTCGTGCGATGCAGCGGCGCGCTCTCGGAGACGCCGGCGTTGTTCACGAGCACGTCGACGCGGTCGAGCGCGCCAAAGACGTCCGCCACCTGCGCCTCGTCGGCGACGTCGCAGACCGCGGTCCGGACCGCGCCGTCGAGGCCGTCGAGCTCGTCGGCGAGCACGGCGAGGGCGGCCGCGTCGCGGCCAAGGGCGAGCACGTCGTCGCCGAGTGCCGCGAAGCGCGCGACGACCGCGCGCCCGATGCCCCGGCTGCCGCCGGTGACGACGACCGCTCGGCTCACGCCAGCGCCCGCTCGCCCGTCAGGGCCTCGCCCAGGATCAGGGTGTGCATCTCGGTCGTGCCCTCGTAGGTGAGGACCGACTCGAGGTTGTTCGCGTGACGCATCACGGGGTACTCGGTCGTGATCCCGTTGGCGCCGAGGATCGTGCGCGCCTCGCGGGCGATCTCCAGCGCGGCGCGGACGTTGTTGAGCTTGCCGATGCTGACCTGCGTCGGGTGGAGCGCGCCGGCGTCCTTCAGCGCGCCGAGCCGCCACGCGACGAGCTGCGCCTTCTGCAGCTCCAGCATCATCTCGACGAGCTTGCGCTGCGTCAGCTGGAAGCCGGCGATCGGCCGTCCCCACTGCACGCGCGTCTTGCTGTACTCGAGCGCCGACTGGTAGCACGCGTTGCCGGCGCCGACGGCGCCCCAGGCGATCCCGTAGCGGGCCTCGTTGAGGCACGAGAGCGGGCCTCTGATGCCGCGCACGCCGGGGAGGACGGCGGACTCCGGGAGGCGGACGTCCTCCAGGATCAGCTCGGAGGTGACCGACGCGCGCAGCGACAGCTTGCGGTGGATGTCGACGGCCGAGAAGCCGGGCGTGTCGGTCGGCACGACGAAGCCGCGGATGCCGTCGTCGGTCTGCGCCCAGACGACCGCGACCGCCGCCGCGCCGCCGTTCGTGATCCACATCTTCGTCCCGTTGAGGATCCAGTCGCCGCCGTCACGCTTGGCGCGCGTGCGCATGCTGCCGGGGTCGCTGCCGAAGTCGGGCTCGGTCAGGCCGAAGCAGCCGATCGCCTCGCCGCTGGCCATCCGCGGCAGCCACTCCTGTCTCTGCTCCTCGCTGCCGAACTTCCAGATCGGGAACATCGCGAGCGAGCCCTGGACGGAGACGAGGCTGCGCAGCCCGCTGTCGCCGAACTCCAGCTCGCGGCACGCGACGCCGTAGGCGGTCGCGCTCGCGCCGGCGCAGTCGTAGCCGGTCAGGTGCATGCCGAGCAGCCCGAGCTTCCCCAGCTCCGGGGCGATCTCGCGGGGAAGCGTGCCGGCGTCGAACCACTCGCCGATCTCGGGCAGCACGCGGTCGCCGACGTAGCGGCGGACGGTGTCGCGCACCATCCGCTCCTCGTCACCGAGGAGGGCGTCGAGGTCGAGGGCGTCGTTGGGCGCGATCGGCCGGGCGGAGGTGGAGGGAGAAGTGGTCGCCATGATCGTGAGTCTACATACCACCGTGGTCGCGTGTCGAACTTTCTCGGCAACGCGGTCGGCGGTTGAACGACACGACAGCCCGGTGACCTGTTGTATGTTCCTCGCCATGCCCGGAGCCTGGATCGTCGACGGCGTGCGGACCCCCGTCGGACGCCATCGCGGCGCGCTCGCCGCGGTCCGCCCGGACGACCTCGCGGCGCTCGTCGTGGGCGAGACGGTGCGCCGCTCGGGGGTCGACCCGGCGACGATCGACGACGTCTACCTCGGCGCCACGAACGGCGTCGGCGAGGACAACCGCAACGTCGCCCGCATGGCCGTGCTGCTCGCGGGCCTGCCGGACAGCGTGCCGGGCGCGACCGTGAACCGGCTGTGCGGGTCGGGCATGGAGGCCGTCGCGACCGCCGCGCGCGCGATCCGCAGCGGCGAGGGCGACGTGCTCGTCGCCGGCGGCGTCGAGTCGATGAGCCGCGCGCCGTGGGCGATGCTGAAGCCGGAGCGCTCGCAGCCATGGGGCGACGAGACGCTCGCCGACACGACGATCGGCTGGCGCTTCGTCAACCCCGGGATGCCGGAGCGCGCGACCGTCTCGATGGGCGGGACGGCCGAGAACGTCGCCTCGCTTCACTCCGTCAGCCGGGAGGACCAGGACGCGTTCGCCGTGGAGTCCCACCGCCGCGCGGTCGCCGCGCAGGAGGCGGGTCGCTTCGACGGCCAGCTGGTCCCGGTCTCCGTTCCCGTGCGCCGGGGCGAGCCGATCGTCGTCGCGGTTGACGAGGGCCCGCGTCCCGACACGGGCCTCGAGGGTCTTGCCCGCCTGCGTCCCGCGTTCCGCGAGGGCGGCTCCGTCACCGCCGGCAACTCCTCGCCGTTGAACGACGGCGCCGCCGCGCTGCTGGTCGTCAGCGACGACGCTTTGCGTGGTTTCGCGGGGGAGCCGCTGGCGCGCGTCGTCGCGAGCGCCAGCGTCGGCGTCGATCCCGCGCTGATGGGGATGGGACCGGTGCCCGCGGTCGAGCTGGCGCTGCGACGGGCCGGCCTGCGGCTCGACCAGATCGGCGTGGTCGAGCTGAACGAGGCGTTCGCCTCCCAGGCGCTCGCGTGCATCCGCGAGCTGGGGCTCGACCCCGCGATCGTGAACCCGAACGGCGGCGCGATCGCGCTCGGCCACCCGCTCGGCTCGACCGGTGCCCGCCTGCTGGTCGCGCTCTCGCACGAGCTGCGCCGGCGCGGCGAGCGCTACGGCGTGGCGACGATGTGCATCGGCGTCGGGCAGGGGATCGCGGTCGTGCTCGAGAACCCCGCCGTCGCGTGAGCGCTTCCGGCGAGCGGCTCGGGGTCGTCGGCGCCGGAACGATGGGCGGGGGCATCGCCGGCCTCGCCGCGCAGCGCGGGATCGCGACGACGCTCTACGACGTGGCCGACGGCCCGCTCGCCGCCGGCCGCGAGCGGATCGAGGGCTCGCTCGCGCGGGCCGTGGCGAGAGGGCGGGTGAGCGAGGAGG
>JAATFK010000560.1 GCA_015655225.1 Solirubrobacterales bacterium
CGCTCGACGTCCGCCATCGGCGTCGAGAAGATCGCGACGTAGCCGAGCTCGCCGCCGACCCGAAGCGGGATCGCGACCTCCGCGATCGGCCCGGCCGGGCTCGACTCCGAGCCGGTCGTGAGCATGTCCTCGCGGGCGGCGGTCGTCGCGGTCGGGAAGATCAGCGGGTTCTGCGTCGTCGAGTCGGCCACCGGATCGGTCGGGTCGAGCTCCGGCGCGCCGCCCGAGCGCGAGACGCGCAGCAGCGTGACGCGCGTGTTGGCGCGGTCGCCGACGCTCGCGACGGTGCTCCGCAGCTCCCGCTCGGACGTCGCGGTCGCGCTCACGTCGGCTTGGATCGGCGCGATGCTGTTGACGGCCGTGACCTGGAGCGAGCGCAGCTTCTCGGCCCGCAGCCGCGTCTGCAGCTGCGGCGCGAGGTAGAGGTAGAGCGCCGCGATCGCCGCCGCCGTGATCGCGAAGAAGAGGAACGCGAGCCGGTTGCGCAGCGAGCGGGCGCCGAGCGAGCGGCGCACGCGGCCGGCCGCGCTAGGCGTCCGTGTCGCGGAAGCGGTAGCCGACGCCACGGACGGTGAAGAGGTACTCCGGGTCCTTCGGGTCGCGCTCGATCTTCTCGCGAAGGTGCCGGATGTGGACGTCGATCGTCCGGGGGTCGCGGTACGCCGAGTCCCCCCAGACGTGCGCGAGCAGCATGTCGCGCGTGTAGACGCGGCCGGGGCTGCGGGCGAGCGTCAGCAGGATCTCGAACTCGACGAACGTCGTCGTGATCGCCTCGCCGTGCAGCCAGACGGCGCGCTTGTCGGGGTCGATCCGCAGCTCGTGGTGCTCCAGCTGCGCGCCGTCGCCCTCGGAGCTGGCCGCGCGCGACAGCTCCGAGCGGCGCAGCGCGGCCTTCACGCGGCTGCGGAACTCCCGCATCGAGAACGGCTTGGTGATGTAGTCGTCGGCGCCGATCTCGAGCCCGACGACCTTGTCGATCTCCTCCGACTTGGCGGTCAGCATGATGATCGGGACGGCGCTGCGGCTGCGCAGCCGGCGGCAGACCTCGAGCCCGTCGAGCTTCGGCAGCATCACGTCGAGCACGACGAGGTCGAAGGGCCGCTCCTCGAAGCGCTCCAGCGCCTCGCGGCCGTCGGTCGCCTGCACGACCTCGTAGCCGTCTCTCCGCAGCGGATACGAGAGCAGCGTCTGGATCGACTGCTCGTCGTCGACCAGCAGGATGCGGGTGGAGCGATCGCTCATGCGGTTCCGGGAACGGCCGTCGAGGGCAGGGAAAGAAGGTAGACATTAGTCCGGGAAGGGGCGTGCACAAAGCGAGGAGGCACGTGGATAACCTCCGCATGTGCTCGATCCGCGGATCTATCGCGCCGCGTTCCTGCCGATCCTCTTCGCGCTGGTCCTCGTCGGCTTCTCGCTCAAGGATCAGCCACGCCCGCTGCAGGCGCCGGTCGCGCCGCAGGCGTTCGACGGCGGCGCCGCGTTCGCCCAGCTGAACAGCCTCGCGCAGGCCAACCCGGATCGGCAGCCGGGCTCGACCGGCGACGGCCGTGTCGCGGCGACCGTCGCGAAGACGTTGCGGAGCAACCACTTCCGCGTCAGCGTCCGCCGCTTCACGGGCGAGACGGCGGTCGGCAAGCGGACGCTGCAGACGGTGATCGGGGAGCGGATCGGCTTCTCGAACCGCCGCATCCTCGTCGTCGCCCACCGCGACGCGCTCGGGCACGGCGCGCGCGCCGAGCTGTCGGGGACGGCGGCGCTGCTGCAGCTCGCGCACGTGCTCGGCGGCCGCACGCTCGGGCGGACGCTGGAGCTGGCCTCGACCAGCGGCGGATCGGCCGGCGCGGCCGGCGCGCTGCAGCTCGCGAGACAGCTCGGCGGCCCGGTCGACGCGGTCCTCGTGCTCGGCGACCTCGCCGGCACGACGACGGTCCGGCCGGTCGTCGTGCCGTGGTCCGACGGGCAGTCGATCGCGTCGCTGCAGCTGCGCAGAACGGTCGAGTCGGCGGTCCACACGGAGACCGGCATGCAGCCCGGCGGCGAGCCGGTCGGGGACCAGTTCACGCGCCTCGCGATCCCGTTGACGGTCGGCGAGCAGGGCCCGTTCAACGCGCTCGGCGTCCCCGCCGTCACGCTCTCGGCGGGCGGCGAGCGGCCGCCGGCCGCCGACGCGCCCGTCTCCGAGGCGCGGCTCGACGCCTTCGGCCGCGCCGCGCTGCGCGCGATCAGCGCGCTCGACGCCGGACACGACGTCCCGGCGGCGACGCCGTACATGACGATCCAGCACGAGATGCTGCCGGCGTGGCCGGTGCGGCTGCTGGTCGCCTCGCTGATCCTGCCGGTGCTGCTGGCCGCGATCGACGCCTTCGCCCGCGTCCGCCGCCGTCGCCAGCCGGTCGCGACCTGGCTCGGCTGGATCGCCGCCTGCGCGATCCCGTTCGTCCTCGCGACGCTCGTCGTGCTGCTGCTGCCGGCGCTCGGGATCCTCCACGCGTCGCCTCCGCGCGCCGTGCCGCGCGACGCGATCCCACGTCAGACCGGGGTCCTGATCGCGCTCGCGGTCGTGCTCCTGGTCGGCTGGTTCGGGATCCGCGGGCTGCTGCTGCGCTACACGCACATCGGCGGCGACCCGACCGGGCCCGGCGCGGCCGCCGCCGTCGTGCTGGTCCTCTGCGCGGTCGCGATCGGCGTCTGGATCGTCAACCCCTTCGCGGCGCTGCTGCTGGTGCCGGCGCTCCACCTCTGGCTGCTCGCGATCGCGCCCGAGGTGCGGCCGCGCGCCCGCTTCACGCTGCCGATGTTCGCGCTCGGGCTGCTGCCGGCGGTGCTGGTCGCGTGGGCCTACGCGCGCCAGCTCCAGCTCAACCCGCTCGAGCTGGCCTGGACGGGCGTCCTGCTGATCGCCGGCGGCCAGGTCAGCGTCGTCGCGGCGCTCGTCTGGAGCCTCGTGCTGGGGTGCAGCGCGGCGGTGCTCGTGATCGTCGTGCGCGGCATCCGTCACGGTCCGCCGGAGGAGCGCGTCGCCGTCACCGTGCGCGGCCCCGCCTCCTACGCAGGGCCGGGATCGCTTGGCGGGACCGAGTCGGCGCTGCGACGCTGACGCCGAGCCGACCACCCGTCTGAGCCATACTGAAGCCCATGCTGCGCGGCCTGCGGGCAATCTCCACCGTGCTGATCGTCGCCGGGCTCCTGCTGCTCGTCGACGCCGGCCTGACGCTCGCCTGGCAGGAGCCGGTCTCGGCGCTGCTCGGCCGCGTCGCGCAGAACAAGCTCTCGAGCCAGCTGAAGGTGATCGAGTCGACCGCGCCGACGCCGCTCGTGCAGAAGGCGCTCAAGTCGCTGCCGGACCCGAACCGCAGAATCGCGTTCCTCGCGCGGCTCGCTCGCCGCAAGGCGAAGACGGGCGACGCGATCGGGCGGATCAGCATCCCGAAGATCGGCGCCAACTTCGTCGTCGTGCAGGGGACCGACAGCGCGAGCCTCCGCAAGGGTCCCGGCCACTACCCGGGAACGGCCCTCCCGGGGCTCAGAGAGACCGTCGGGATCGCCGGCCACCGCACGACCTACCTGGCGCCGTTCCGCCACGTCGACGAGCTGAAGCCGAACGACCAGATCATCCTCGACATGCCGTACGGCCGCTTCGTCTACGCCGTCCAGGGCACGAAGATCGTCCCCCCGACGCAGGTCTCGGTGACGCGCAACGTCGGCTACGAGCGGCTCGTGCTGTCCGCCTGCCACCCGCTCTACAGCGCGGCCAAGCGGATCATCATCTTCGCGAGACTGCGCTCGGAGCAGCCGCGCGGCGCCGCTCGTTGACGAGCGTCCATCCCTGGCCAATGTTGCTCATGCGCCAGGGCGCACCTCCCGATAGTCCGATTACAGCGACGGGCACCGTCATGCTCGCCCATCGACATGGACGATTCGAGAACAATGAAGCTCAACGAACTGAAGGCCCGCGTCGCGCGGGAGGACTACGACATCGATCCCGACGTCGTGGCCGAGGCGCTCGTCAACCGGATGCTGGCCGTTCACCGGGCGCTGCGGCGCACCGACGTGCGCGAGCTGCTCGGCGACGGCCTCCCCGAGATCTCGCTGTCTCAGAACTCGTGCTCGTAGCCGACCGCGCGCAGCAGCTCCCCGCCTGAGTGCAGCTCGACCGCGGCTTCGCCCGCGGCGGCCGCCGGGGCGACCGTCCCGATCCAGGTGAGGTCCGCCGCCGCCTCGGCCGCCGCGCGTGCCTCGGGCGGCACGCAGACGCACAGCTCGTAGTCCTCGCCGGCGGTCGCCGCGAACGTCGCCGGGTCCTGCCCGAGCGCGCGGGCGATTGCCGCGACGCCGTCGGCGAGCGGCAGCAGGTCGGCGTCGAGCAGCAGCCGCACGCCGCTGCGGCGCGCGATGTGGCCGGCGTCGGTCGCGAGCCCGTCGGAGAGGTCGATCATCGCGTGCGCGCCGACGCGGGCGAGGGCGCGGCCCTCGACCAGCCGGGGCCGCGGCCGCAGGTGCAGCCGGGCCAGCTCGGCCGGGCCCTGCGCCAGCTCGTCGAGCAGCGCGAGGCCGGCGCCCGAGGCGCCGAGCGTGCCGGTGACGCCGACCAGGTCGCCCGGCAGCGCGCCGTCGCGACCGACCAGCTGCTCGGCGGTGTCGGCCCAGCCGACGACCGTCACGACGACCGTCAGCGCCGGTCCGCGGGCGAGGTCGCCGCCGGCGATCGCGACCCCCGCCTCGTCCGCCAGCGCGGCGGCCGATCTGAACAGCGTCAGCACGTCGTCGCCGCCGAGCCCGGGGGGCAGCACGACGGCGAGGTAGGCCTCGCCGGGGTCGGCGCCCATCGCGGCGAGGTCGGAGAGCGCGCCCGCGAGCGCGCGGTGGCCGACGTCGGCCGGCGACGCGTGGCCGGGACGCAGGCGGAAGTGGACGCCGTCGACCATCGTGTCGACGGACGTGACGGCGAAGGGACGGGCACGGACGACGGCCGCGTCGTCGCCGATCCAGCGCACGACGCGGTCGTGGTCGTGCGCAAGGATCGCCTCGAGCGCCTCGATCAGCGCCAGCTCGCGCACGGAGGCGCGGCCCTCAGCGGTGACGGTAGACGATGCGCGCGCGATCGAGGTCGTACGGCGACAGCTCGCAGCGCACACGATCGCCCGGCAGGATGCGGATGCGGAAACGGCGCATCTTGCCCGCCACGTGGCCGAGGACGACGTGGTCGTTGTCGAGTCTCACGCGGAACATCGCGTTCGGCAGGGCCTCGATCACCTCACCCTCGAGCTCGACCTTCTCTTCCTTCGGCAATGCGTGTCCTATCTGGTTCTGGATGATGGCGCGCGTACGCAGGCCGCGCACGCGCCCACACCGCTAACGGTACCAGCGTGGGGATTGACCGCGCGGGGGAGAGCGATGGTCAGGGGCTGGGAGCCGCGCCGCCGCCGGCACCGCCCGCCGCACCGTTGCCGCCGGCGCCGTTGCCGCCGCCGGCCGTGCCGTTGCCGTTGCCGGTCGTGCCGTTGCCCGCCGTCCCGTTGCCGCCGGCCCCGGTGGTCGGGTTCGGCGTCGCCGGCGGCTGCTGCGGCGCGTGCGCGAAGGCGCCGCCGTCGGTCGTGTCCGGGGCGGTCGTCCCGTCGGTCGTCGTCCCGCCGTTGTCCGGCGAGCCGGTGCCATCGGTCGAGGTGCCGCCGGAGTCGTCCTTCGAGACCTGCTCCTCGCCCTGCTGCTGGTATCTGCCGTCCCACGGCGCGCTCACGAACGGTGTTCTCGGCGCCGGGAAGTCACCGCAGTAGCTGCCCTTGATGCTCTCCATGAACTGCTGCCAGATCGGTCCGGCGATCGTCGCGCCGAAGACGGTCCCGTAGCCCGGCACGTAGCCCATCGGCTGGGTCGTCTTCGGGTAGCCGGTCCAGACGGCGGTCGAGTATCTCGGCGTGAAGCCGTCGAACCAGCCGTCGGTGTTGTTCGAGGTCGTGCCGGTCTTGCCCGCCGCCGGGCAGCCGATCGAGAGGCCGACGCCGGTCCCGTTCGTGATCACGCCCTTCAGCGCGCTGATCACCTTCGCCGTCTCGCCGTCGGTGAACTCGCGTCTGCGCGGCGAGTTGCCGAGGTCGTCGACTCTGCCGTTCGCGTGGACGACTCTCTCGATCGCGGTCGCCGTGTTGCGCACGCCGCCGTCGGCGATCGTCGCGTAGGCGTTCGCCATCTCCAGCGGGGAGACGCCGTAGGTGAGGCCGCCGATCGCCTCCGCCGGGTAGGAGTCGAGGTGCGAGGTGACGCCCATGTCGTACGCCGCCTGCGTGATTCTCTGCGGCGTGAGGTCGGCTCCCAGCTGCGCGTAGACGGTGTTGTCGGAGAGCGCCATCGCCTCCGTCAGGCTGATGCTGCCGTGGTACTGGAAGTCGTCGGTCTGCGGTGCCCAGGTGGGCGCGAGCGGATCCCAGCCTCTCTGCAGCGCGTACGAGTTGTAGTACGTCGAGTCGGGGTCGACGCCGAGCCGCACGGCCGCCATCAGGTCGATCGCCTTGAAGGTCGAGCCGGGCTGTCGTCTGCCCTGGGTCGCGTAGTTGAAGTTCGTGTTGCCGTTGCCCGAGCCGTAGGTCGCCGAGGAGGCCATCGCGAGGATGTGGCCGTTGGCCGGGTCGATCGTCACGAGTGCCGCCGACGGCTGGCCCGGCTGGTTGAGGTGGTCGGTGATCGCTCTGCGCGCCAGCGTCTGGTAGTTCAGGTTGATCGTCGTGTAGACCTTCAGTCCGCCCTGCGCGACGACCTTGGCGCCGTAGTGGTCGATCAGCTCGCTCTTGACGTAGTCGAAGAAGAACTGCTCGCGACGCTGCGCGTAGTAGTTGTTCTTCTTGACCCCGAGCGGCGCGCGCTCGGCTCTGTCGGCCTGTGCCAGCGTCAGGTATCTGGCGGTCACCATCGATCTCAGGACCTCGTTGCGCCGCTGTCTCGCGACCTTCGCGTGCAGGAACGGGTTGTAGTCGGTCGGTGCCTGGGGGAGGCCGGCGAGCAGCGCCGCCTGCGGCAGCGTCAGCTGCGCGGCGGTCTTGTCGAAGAACATCCGTGCGGCCGCCTGCACGCCGATCGCGGTCTTGCCGCCGACCGTGCCGTACGGGACGTTGTTGAGGTACGAGGTGAGGATCCAGTCCTTCGAGTGCTGCTTCTCCAGCTCGTCGGCGAGCTTCGCCTCGCGGATCTTGCGCGTCAGCGTCTTCTTCAGCCGGTCCTGCGGGATGTAGAGGTTGCGCACCAGCTGCATCGTCAGCGTCGAGCCGCCCTGCGCGGCGCTGTCGGAGCTGACGTTCTTGAGCGCGGCGCGCGCGACGCCGACGTAGTCGACGCCGCCATGCTGGTAGAAGCGACGGTCCTCGATCGAGACGGTCGCGCGCTTGAGCGTGGTTGGGATCTGGCTGGAGGGGATCGCGGTGCGCAGCGTGTCGCCGGAGATGAAGCCGAGGCGGGTGCCGTCGGCGGCGTAGATCGTCGAGATGCCGTCCTGCGGCTTCGGCTTCAGCTGGTCGATGTTCGGCGTGTCGTTGATCACGCCGGTCACCCAGGTCGCGGCGGCGATGCCGGCCGCGGCCACGCCGATCAGCACCACCGCGATGGTGGCGAAGATGATGCGGCGGACGGGGTGGCCGCGGTGGCGCCTGCGGCGCTTCTGTCGGTCTCGGCGACTCACGGGAGTGAGGGTGCTGCGGGAGCGGATCGACTGGCCTGCGAGCGTGTCGCATCCGATCCGGGGGAGATGGCAAAGTCTAACCAGGTGCGTTTTCGGGCAGGCCGGGCGCCCTCCTCCCGCTGCACTCCGGCGTGCAGCGCGGCGCGCCGGTCAGGTCGCCGCGACCGGGTCCAGCAGGCCCTGCGCGCGCAGGGCCCGGAGCGCGTCGGCGCGCAGCGTCGAGGCGCCGGCGACCCGCTCGGCCGGTGTCGAGCGGCCGCGCCCGACGCTGTAGCGGACGCCGTCCGAGGTGATCTCGGCGACGCGCACGATCGGTGCCGGGCGCAGCGCGGTGAGCGCCGCCAGCACCTGGTCGGCGTCGACCGCGTGGGGCAGCCACACGTCGACCTCGACCGCGACCTCCGCCTCGACGATCGTGTCGTTGCGCAGCAGGCCGCCGGCCAGCCGCTCGTTCGGGATGAAGATGCGCCCGCCGTCGCCGCCGCGCACGACCGTGTAGTTGAGGCGCACGTCCTCGACCGTCCCGGAGGCGTCCTCGATCGTGACGCTGTCGCCGATCCGCAGCGGCTGCGCGATCGTCAGCATCACGCCCGCGATCAGGTTCGCGAGCGTCTGCCGGGCGGCGAAGCCGAGGACCGCGGCGAGCAGCGCGCTGGAGGCGAGGACGCCGGTCGCGAGGCGGTTCAGGCCGGCGAACTGCGAGATCGCGATCATCAGCCCGACCATCAGGATCACGAGCATCACGAGCCGTCGCAGGAAGCGCAGGCGCGTGTCCACGACCGGCGTCAGGACGTTGCCCGAGACGGCCGCCGCGAGCCGCCGCCCGCGCCGGAAGACCATCCGGTCGACGACCCACGCCAGCGCCACCGCGAGCAGCAGCGACAGCAGCGCCGTCAGCTCGTGCGAGTGCCGCGAGAGGAACGAGACGCCGAGGATGGGAACATCGTGGGCGAGCATGGACCGCGAGCGTACCGTCACCCCCTCCCTGTCGCTCTCGCTGCGCGAGTCGTGGCGCGCGCTCTGGACCTCGCGCGTCGCCGTCTGGGTCGCCGGCCTGCTTGGGCTGCTGTGGATCGGCCGCGTGCCGAACACGGGCGGCTTCGACCCGGACGGCCTGACGGAGCCGTTCGGCAGGTTCGCGAACATCCTCGTCGCGCCGCTCGCGCGCTGGGACTCGGTCTGGTTCCTGTCGATCTCGCACGACGGCTACGGGCCGAAGAGCGGCGACCACGCGAAGACCGCGTTCTTCCCCCTGTATCCGGGCCTGATCCGGGTGGTCGGCTGGGTCGTCCGCTCGCAGCTGCTCGCGGGCGTGCTGATCTCGCTCGTCTGCTTCCTCGCCGCGCTCGTGCTGCTGCACCGGCTGGCGGCGATCGAGCTGGGGCTGGAGGGCGCGCGCGGGACGATCCTGCTGCTCGCGTTCTTCCCGACCGCGCTGTTCTTCTCCGCCGTCTACTCGGAGTCGCTCTTCCTGCTCGTGACCGTCGGCGCCGTGCTGGCGGCACGGCAGGGCCGCTGGGCGTGGGCCGGGATCGCCGGGCTGCTGGCGGCGCTGACGCGCAACAGCGGCGTGCTGCTGCTCGTCCCGCTCGGGCTGCTCTACCTCTACGGGCCGCGCGCCGACCGGCCGCCGGCGGCGGTGGTGGCAGGGTCCGGCGCGGTGCCCGCTCGTGACTGGCGCCGGCTGCTGCCGCGCTACGCCCTGCGGCCCGACGTGCTGTGGCTCGCGCTCGTCCCGCTCGGGCTCGTGCTCTACCTCGCCTACTGCGGGATCGTGCTCGGCGACGTGATGGCGCCGTTCCACGCGCAGAAGCTGTGGTTCCGCCACTTCGTCCCGATCGGCGCCGCGACCGAGGGGGCGCGCGCCGCCTGGCTCGGGTTGCGCCAGCTGGTCCACGGCTCGCCGACGCCGGTCTACTTCACGCAGGGCGGCAGCGACTCGTTCTCGACGGCGGCGCAGAGCCTGCTGCTGTTCGGCTTCCTCGTGCTCGTCGTCCTCGGCGTCGTCGGCGCGCTGCGGCGGCTGCCGTTCGCCTACGGCGCCTACGCGGGGATCGCGCTGCTGTTCTCGGTCTCGAACCCGGTCGACGCGCAGCCGCTGATCTCGCTGTCGCGCTACGTCGTCGTCCTCTTCCCGGTCCAGATGTGGATGGCGGGGTGGTGCGCGAAACGCGGCGGGGTCGAGCGCGCGGTCGGCATCAGCGCCGTCCTGCTGGGGCTGTGCGCGGCGCAGTTCACGCGCTGGGCGTTCGTGGCATGAGCGTGCCTCCCCGCGCCTACCTGCTCGACGCGCTCGGCACGCTGCTGGAGCTGGAGCCGCCGGCGCCGCTGCTGCGGGAGGAGCTGCGCGCGCGCTTCGGGCTCGAGCTGAGCGCGGAGGAGGTGACGCGCGCCGTGCGCGCGGAGATCGCGTACTACCGCGCCCACCACGACGAGGCGCGCGACCGGCCCGCGCTCGCGCGCCTGCGTGCCGACGCGACCCGCGCGCTGCGCGACGCGCTGCCGCCGGGCGCCCCCGAGCTGCCCCTCGCCGAGCTGACGGAGGCGCTGCTGGCGTCGCTGCGCTTCCCGCCCTACCCCGAGGTGGTGGAGGTGCTGACGCGGGCGCGCGAGCGCGGGATCCGCCTCGTCGTCGTCTCCAACTGGGACGTCTCGCTGCACGACGCGCTCGCTGCCGCCGGGCTCGACCCGCTGCTCGACGGGGTCGTGACCTCGGCCGAGCTGGGCGTCGCCAAGCCCGACCCGGCGATCTTCGCCCACGCCCTCGCGCTCGCCGGCGTCTCGGCGCAGGAGGCGGTGCACGTCGGCGACAGCGTCGAGGCGGACGTCGCCGGGGCGAGGGCGGCGGGGATCGCGCCGCTGCTGGTCGTGCGCGAGGGCGCCGCGCCCGACGCGCCGCCGCCGCCGGGCGTGGCGACCATCGCGACGCTGCGCGAGCTGCCGGGCCTCGATCCGTAACCTTCGCTGGCGTGCGCTCCGCCTCGCCACCGACGCCGCCTCCGCCCGAGCTGCCGGAGCTGCCGGACGGGGTCGAGCCCGGCCCGCCGCGGCCGCGCCGGATGGAGGACGAGACGCTGCCGTACTGGCAGCCGTGGACCGCGCCGGTCGCGCTGATCGCGGCCTTCGCGATCGCGATCGTCGGCGGGCTGATCATCGGCGCGGTCGCGAGCGCGTTCGGGGCCAGCATCTCGAACCCGCCGGCGGTCGTGAACCTGCTCAGCACGGTCGTCCAGGACGGCGCCTTCATCGCCTGCGCGCTGATCTTCGCGCGCACGACCGAGCGCCTCAGACCGGGCTTCTTCGGCCTGCGCCGGACGCCGTTCTGGCCCGCGGTCGGGTGGATCGCGCTCGCGGCGCTGACCTTCTACGTGCTGAGCGCGATCTGGGCGCAGCTGATCAACATCAAGGAGACCGACCAGCTGCCGAGCGACCTCGGCACGAAGGACAGCGTCGTCGGGCTGATCTCGGTCTGCATCCTCGTGACGGTGATCGCGCCGATCGCGGAGGAGTTCCTCTTCCGCGGCTTCTTCTTCGGCGCGCTGCGGCGCTGGCGCGGGCCGTGGCCGGCGGCGGTCGTGACCGGCATCGTGTTCGGCGCGATCCACGTCGGCTCGGCGCCGGCGCTGTTCCTCGCGCCGCTCGCGCTGCTCGGCTTCCTGCTCTGCCTGCTGCGCTGGAGAACGGGATCGCTGCTGCCGTGCGTCGCGCTGCACTCGCTTAACAACGCGATCGCGTTCGGCGTCAACGAGGCGAACTGGAACACGTGGCAGACGGTGCTGCTGATCATCGGCTCCGTCACGACGGTGCTGCTCGTGCTGCGTCCGTTCCTGGAGCGGGAGCCGCGCCCAGTCTGACCGGCTGCGCGCCGTCGTGTGCGCGCTCAACTACTATTCGCGCCCTGATGAACCGCGCCACCGCTCTCACCACCGCCGCCGTCACCGTCGCTCTCGTCGCGCTGCCGGCCGCCGCGTCCGCCGCTGAGCCCGCGCTCGGCGCGGCCGCCGCCACGCCGACCACCGCGACCACCCCGGCGCCCGCGCCGACGACGACGCCCACGACGCCGGCGCCGGCCCCGAAGCCGAAGGCCAAGCCGAAGCCGGTGGCGAAGCCGAAGGACGCGCGCCTGTCGCTGACGCTCGCGGGCGACTTCCACGTCGGCAAGGAGACGCTTGCGGTGACCGGCCGCAGCGTCCGCGTCGACGGCCGGATCGCGCCGTACGTCGCGGGCCAGAAGGTGATCGTGCACGTGTGGCGCGGGCACAAGAAGATCAAGGACGTCACGGTGACGCCGAAGCCGACGAAGACGAAGCAGACCGCGACGTTCAGCGTCAGCTTCGTGAGCGACGGCCCCGGCTCGCTGCAGGTCGCCGCGGTGCACGAGGCCAACGCGCTGCAGAAGCGCGTCGCGACGACCTCGTCGCTGACCGCCGTCTCGCCGTCGACCAGCGGCCCGTTCGTCGGGCTGCTGCAGCAGAAGCTCGCCGCGGTCGGCTACGCGACGCCGCAGAACGGCGTCTTCGACCTCGCGACGCAGCAGGCGGTCCTCGCCTTCCGCAAGGTCAACGGCCTCAGCCGCACGAGCGAGATCACGCCGACGGTCGTCGACAAGCTGCTCGCCGGCCAGGGCGGCTTCAAGGTTCGCTACCCGTCGCACGGCCGCCACGTCGAGGCGAACCTCGGCTGGCAGGTGCTCGCGGAGATCGACAACGGCAAGGTCGTCAACGCGTACACGACCAGCTCGGGGAAGCCGTCGACGCCGACGGTGCTCGGCTCCTTCCAGGTCTACCTGAAGACGCCGGGGACGAACTCCGAGGGCATGGTCGACTCGAACTACTTCATCCGCGGCTACGCGATCCACGGCTACTACTCGGTGCCGACCTACAACGCGAGCCACGGCTGCCTGCGGGTCCCGATCCCGGACGCCGCCGCGATCTACAACTGGGTCCAGTACGGCACCACGGTCGACGTCTACTACTAAGTGGACGTCCAGCCGCCGATCACGTCCGAGGAAGCGCGCGCCAGGCTCGTCGCCGCGCTGCGCGAGCACGCGCTCGTGATCGGCGAGGTGACGCTGACGAGTGGGGCGGTCGCGCAGTACCTGGTCGACGTCAGACGCGCGATCCTCCTGCGCGAGGGCTTCCTCAGCTGCGGCGAGCTGGTCGCCGAGCAGGCGCGCGCGCTCGACGCGACCGCCGTCGGCGGGATGACGATGGGCGCCGACCCGATCGCCTGCTCGGCGCTCGCGGCGGGCGCCGACGTGAAGGCGTTCTTCGTCCGCAAGGAGCAGAAGCAGCACGGCCTCGCGCGCCGGATCGAGGGGCCGGTGCTCGACCCCGACGACCGCCTCCTGATCGTCGAGGACGTCGTCACGACCGGCGGCTCGACGATCCGCGCGATCGAGGCGGTCCGCGCCGAGGGCCACGAGCTGGTCGGCGTCGTCGCGATCTGCGACCGCCTCGCCGGCGGCGCCGAGGCGATCAAGGCGGAGGCCGGCGTCCCCTACGTCGCGCTCACGACGATCGACGAGATCTACCCGGAGCGGCCCGACCGATAGGTCGGCGTCAGGGGGTCCCGCCGGCCGGCGCGGCCGGCGCGGACGGGTCGGAGTGCTCGCTCGCGTCGAGCCCCTGGGCCGCCCGGCGCACCTCCTCGAGCGCCTCGTCGCGCTCGAGCCCGAGCATCCGCAGCAGATCGACGGCGGTCGACCGCACCTGCGCGACGAGCACGTTCGCGGAGAGGTTGCCGGTGCGCTCCAGCACGAGCGTCGCGAGGCCGGCGGCGTGGATCGCGGCCGCGCGCGCGTCGTCGCCGGCGGCCTCGTCCACGAGCGCCGACTCGATCCCACGCACCGCGCGCGCGAGGTCGCGCAGCGCGTGGGCCAGTTGGGCCGGCACCGCGTCGTGGAGCTCCAGCGCCCGCACCGCCCCGCGCGCGAGCACGCGCACGTTGCGGATCGCGAGGTCGAGCTGCACGTCCGCGTCGGCGTAGACGGCGAGCTGCTCGCGCAGGCGCCAGCGCGGCGGCGCCATCCGCACGATCTCGCTGCCGCCGATCACCGCCTCGTGGAA
>JAATFK010000169.1 GCA_015655225.1 Solirubrobacterales bacterium
CCCCGGCGCCCACGGCTTGAGCTCCATGCCGATGTGCTTCTCGATCGCCTGCAGCTCCTTCTGCTGCTTGGGCTCCACGAACGTGATGGCGCGGCCGGAGCGGCCGACCCGGCCCGTGCGGCCGATGCGGTGCACGTAGACATCCGGAGAGGTGGGGACGTCGAAGTTGACGACGTGCGTGACCGTCGAGATGTCCAGACCGCGCGCCGCGACGTCGGTCGCGACGAGGATCGGGACGCGCCCGCCCTTGAACGACAGCATCACGCCGTCGCGCTGGCCCTGGGACATGTCGCCGTGCAGCGCCTTGACGTTCATGCCCTTGTCCCGCAGCGTGCGGTAGAGCTGGTCGCAGCGGATCTTGGTGCGGCAGAAGATGATCGCCTGGGTCGGATGCTCGTCGCGCAGCACGTCGACCAACGTGGCGGCCTTGTCCTTGGCGGCGACCTCGAGGCCGAACTGCTCGACCGAATCGACGGTCAACGTCGCGTTCTTGACCTTGACATGCACCGGCTCGTAGAGGTAGGTGTCGGCCAGCCGGCGGATCTCGGGGGCCATGGTCGCCGAGAACAGCGCCGTCTGGCGACTGGAAGGCGTCAGCGCCATGATCTTCTCGACGTCCTCGATGAAGCCGAGGTCCAACATCTCGTCGGCCTCGTCCAGGACGATGAAGCGGCAGGAGTGCAGCATCAGAGAGTGGCGGCTGATCAGGTCCTTGACGCGTCCGACCGTGCCGACCACGATGTGCCCGCCGGCGCGCAGCTGCGCCTGCTGGGAGCGGATCGGCGCGCCGCCGAAGACGGCGACGACGTCGACGCCCTTGCGCGCGCCGTAGGTGCGCAGCGCCTGGGTGACCTGGATGCAGAGCTCGCGGGTCGGCGTCAGGACGAGGCCCTGCACCTCCTGCTCGTCCGGGTCGACGGCCTGGATCAGCGGCAGGCCGAAGGCCGCGGTCTTGCCCGAGCCCGTCTGCGCCTGGCCGATCACGTCGGAGCCGTCGAGCAGCGGCGGGATCGCCTGCTCCTGGATCGGACTGGGGTTCTCGTAGCCGACGTCGCGCAGCGCTTCGAGCAGCGGCGCGGAAAGGCCGAGATCAGCGAAAGTTGTCATTGACACCCAGTCTAGGCGTACGGCGCCGCAATGGGGCTGCGGTGTCGCCTATGCGCGCGCGTGCGAGCGGGCTCGCGCGTGGCCCGGCCGGGCGGGACGACGGGACGGCGCGCCGTGCACGACGCGCCGCCCGGTGTCGTCGTCATCCCCCTCGACGACGGGCAAGCGAACAGGCGCAGGCGCATTGTCTCGGGGTCACGCGAAGGTGGGTGAAACTTGTGTAAACACCTGCGCGTAAACATCGCTCACGACGCGGCGGGCCCGACCGGGTCGCGCACCGGCTCGGCGGGCGCGTCGGCGGTCCGCCCCTGGCCCTCCGGCCGGGTCAGCGCCACCGCCCCGACGATCACCGCCGCGAACGCGAGGATCCGCAGCGCGCCGAGCGCGCCGGTCGGGATCCCCTCGTGGAGGATCGTCGTGGCGGCGACGATCGGGATCGCGTTCGTCAACAGCGTCGCGATCCCGGCGGTCCGCAGCGGGTCGCCGTGCTGGTAGGCGATCTGGAGGCAGCTCGTGCCGATCCCGTAGAAGGCGAACGCGGGCGCGATCATCCACGGCCGGGGGTTGTCGGCGAGCGCGACCTTCGTCGACACGTCGCCGCACGCCAGCAGCAGTCCCGCCGCGAGGCCGTAGGCGGTCCCGGAACCGACCCGGGGCGTCAGCAGCGCGAGCACGAGGCCCGCGAGCGCGACCGAGCCGAGCAGCCACGCGAGCAGCTCCAGCAGCGAAGCGCGCGAGCCCGACGGCGAGGAGCCGGCGAGCGAGACGCCGAGCGCGACGAGGCCGACGATCGCGACGACGAGGCCGACGCGCTCCCGTCTCGCCGGCGGATGGCGCGCGCGGCGGCGCGAGACGAACGCGAGCAGCGCGATCCCGCCGGCCGAGAGCGACTGCACGAGCGCGAGCGGCGCGAGCGCGACGGCCGCCGCGAACGCCGCGAAGCCGGTCGCCTCGATCGCCAGGCCGGTCAGCCAGGCGCGGCTCTCCACCAGCGAGCGGATCGAGGCGCCGGGCCGTCGCAGCGACAGCTCCGGCAGCGCCGCCGCCGCGTCGTGCTCCCGCAGGTAGGCGAGGTTGACCATCAGCGCCGATAGCGCCGAGAGGATCAGGCCGAGGATCAAGTGGAGGTTCACGCCGCCGGGTCTACCCGGCGCGGGCGTCCCCGATCAGGCGGTGTCACAGCGCCGTTCGGCCAAGAGCCCCAGCGGCAGCGCGAGCAGGAAGTTGAAGACGCGGTAGGTGACGACGCCGACGAGCGCGTAGACGAACGGGACGCCGACCCACGTCAGCGCGAGCGCCAGCAGCGCCTCGGTCGCGGCCGCGCCGGCGAGCGGCAGCGAGCGGCGGCTGGCGACGTAGCCGGTCGCGTAGGCGACGATCGTCGCCGGGATCGACGGGTGCGCGCCGAACGCGTGCAGTCCCGCCCAGAGGCAGAAGATGTCGCCGGACCAGTAGAGGGCGATCCCGATCCAGGCGGCAACGTGGCGCTGGGGCGTGGTGACGAGCCGGCGCAGCCGCGCGAGCGCGCCGAGCGCCGAGGTCGCCGGGCGCACCAGCCGGCGCGGCAGCCGCTGCACGCGCGCGGGGTCGATCCGCTCGCTCGCGAGCGCCGCGAGCGCGAAGCCGACGGGGACGGCGGCGACCCACGGGATCGTGACCGAGAGCGGGACGTGCGCGCCGTCGGCGAGCAGGAAGGCGGCGTCGCCGGTCGCGGCCGGGGCGAGCAGCGCGTACTCGAGCGCGCCGAGGCCGAGCATCCGCACGGCGGCCTCGTCCTGGTCCTCGAACTCGGGCCGCAGCGCGCGCACGTCGCCGGCGAAGCCGCCGCCGGGGATGTGGGCGCCGAAGCCGGCGGTGACGAGCGCGCCGAGGCGCAGCATGCCGAGGCGGGGGCCGCCGTCCGCGCGGACCGCGTCGCCGTAGGCGAACATGTAGCCGAGGTAGGCGACGACCTCGCCGAGGGCGGCCCAGCCGATCCACGTCACCTGCGGGTGACGCAGCACGGCGACGACGTTCGACCAGCCCGCGACCTGCCAGGCGAGCACCCCGGCCACCGCGACGGCGAGCCCCACCGCGAGGGTCGCGAAGGCGATCGGCGAGAGCCGCCGCAGGAGGCCGCCCCGGTGCGTACGCATCGGCCGATGGTACCGGCCGGGTCGCGCCGGCATGACGGACCAGTGCCGGACGACGCGCGCGCCGATACCCTTCCCGGGCCCGTTCCCTGCGACGAAAGACCCACCGCAATGTCCCTCACCGTCGTTGGCTCGATCGCGTTCGACGCCGTCACCACGCCGTTCGGCAGCCGCGAGAAGATGCTCGGCGGCTCCGCCGTCCACTTCTCGCTGGCCTCGTCCTTCTTCACCGACGTGCGCGTCGTCGGCCCGGTCGGCGACGACTTCGGGGAGGCGGAGTACGCCGTCCTGCGCAACCGTGGCGTCATCACCGACGACATCGAGCACGTGCCCGGCGGCGAGACGTTCTTCTGGAGAGGTCACTACGAGTACGACCTCAACACCGCCCACACCGACGACACGCGCCTGAACGTGTTCGGCGACTTCGCGCCGAAGCTGTCGGACGCGTCGCGCGAGAGCGACGTGCTGTTCCTCGCGAACATCCAGCCCGACCTGCAGCGCGAGGTGCGCGAGCAGATGCCGGATGCGAAGTTCGTCGCGCTCGACTCGATGAACCTGTGGATCGACATCGCGCGGGACTCGCTGCTGAAGACGATCGAGGGCGTCGACTGCGTGCTGCTGAACGACGCCGAGATCCGGATGCTGACGAGAAAGCCGAACCTCGTGCAGGCGGCGCGGGAGCTGCGGGCGATCGGCCCGAAGGTGGTCGTCGCGAAGCAGGGCGAGTACGGCGCCGCGCTGCTGACCGAGGAGGGCTACTTCGGCCTCCCGGCGTACCCGCTGGAGACGGTCAACGACCCGACCGGGGCGGGCGACTCGTTCGCCGGCGGCTTCGTCGGCTACCTCGCGGCGACGGGCGGCGAGGACCTCTCGCACGAGACGCTGTGCCGCGCGATGGCGTACGGCACCGCGATCGCCTCCTACAACGTCGAGGAGTTCGGGACCGAGCGCGTCTCGCGGTTGACGCGGGACGAGATCACCGCGCGCGTCGGCGAGCTCCAGAAGATCACGAACTTCGTCGACGAGCCGATCGCGCTGCGGGCCTAGGGGCGCGCCGGGCGCGCCCGGCCGCTACGTCGGCTTCGCGAGGCCGACGGCGACGCCCTCGCCGCCGCGGGTCGCGAACGCGAGCGGCTTCATCAACGCCGAGACGACCGCGCCCTGGGCGCGGCCGCGGCGGCGGGCGACGCGCGGCCCCAGCTCGGCAGCGAGGGTGACGAGCGCCGGCATCGGGCGAACGAAGAGCGTCAGCTCCTCGATCAGGCCGGCCTCGTCGAGGCGGACGAGGACCGACTCCTGCAGGACGACGCGGCCGACGCGACCGCTCGCGCGCAGCGAGCGGGTGCGGTCGTCACCGACGTCGTCGAGGTAGCGCAGGTCCTGGATCACGACGAGCACGTCGCCCATCAGCTCGCGCAGCTGATCGTGCCCCTCGAAGCGAAAGCGATCCGTGATCGGCGAGTTGAGGACGACGCCCGGAGCCATCGTCGCCAGCAGCCCCGGCAGGTCCTGCGCGAGCATCGCCGCCCGGAAGTTCGCCGTCGGGGCTCTCGGCTCGATCATCGAGCCGAACAGTACGGAACCCGGAGCGTCGGCTCAAGCGTCACGGAGCGTCGAGTTCTGGTCGCTGAGCGACCAGAGCTCGACGCTCCTCCCCTCAGCAGTCGTCGTGGCCGAAGCCCTGACCCGCGTCAGCTGCCGAAGCCCACGAGCAACTGGTCGTCGGGGATCCGCGAGATCGGCCGCGGATCGGCGTCGACGCGCGGGAAGCCAGCGGCAATTCCGAAGTCACGGTCCCGCACGGGTGTCGGCTCATGGCCGTTGATCGCCGCGCGCACGGTGTCGGCCTCCGACTAGCCCTTCTGTCGCGTCAGCCGCTCGAGGTAGACGCGGACCTTGAACATCGGCCCACCGTAGGGCATCACGTCGGGTGCAGCCACAGCCTCCGTAGGGCGCTTGCTACACCCGCGGATCGACCAGCACCTTTCCGCGTGCCTCGCCGGCGCTGAGGGCGGCGAGGCCTTCGGGGACGA
>JAATFK010000485.1 GCA_015655225.1 Solirubrobacterales bacterium
CGCATGCAGTGGTGGATGCGGCCGGGGCCGAGACGTGCCTGGGCGATCATGAAGCCGGCGCCCTCGCCCGCGATCAGGTTGTCGGCGGGGACGCGCACGTTGGTGAAGCTCAGCTCGCCGTGGCCCTCGGGGTCCTGGTAGCCGAAGACGGTCAGCGCGCGCTCGACCACGACGCCGGGCGTGTCGAGCGGGACGAGCACCATGCTCTGCTGCTGGTGCGGCGGACCGTCCGGATTCGACTTCCCCATCACGATCAGGATCCGGCAGTTGGGGTGCAGCGCGTTCGTCGTCCACCACTTGCGGCCGTTGAGGACCAGCTCGTCGCCGTCGCGCTCGATTCGCAGGCCGATGTTGCGGGCGTCGGAGGAGGCGACGTCGGGCTCGGTCATCGCGAAGGCGGAGCGGATCTCGCCGTCGAGCAGGGGACGCAGCCAGCGCTCCTTCTGCTCCTCGCTGCCGAACTGCGCCAGCACCTCCATGTTGCCGGTGTCGGGGGCGTTGCAGTTGCACGCCTCCGGGGCGATCATCGTGCGGCCCATGATCTCCGCAAGCGGCGCGTACTCGACGTTCGTGAGCCCCGGGCCGTGCTCGGCGTCGGGGAGGAAGAGGTTCCAGAGGCCGCGCGCGCGGGCCTCGGCCTTCAGCTCCTCCATGATCGGCGGGTGCACGTGCGGGAAGTCGGGCGACTCCCGCACCTGCTGCTCGTACACGGCCTCGGCGGGGTAGACGCGCTCGTCCATGAACGCCTCCAGGCGCTCGACGAGGTCCTTGACGCGATCGCTCGGCTCGAAGTTCATCGGCGCTCCCGGGTGACGGTGGAGGGGGACGGGTCGGCGGTCATCGCCGCGTGGATCAGGCGGGCGGCGGTGGCGTGGAGATCGGGCAGCTCGGTCACGCTGTCGCGCTCGACGGCGAGCAGGACCAGCTCGTTGACGCCGCCGACGACCGCGATCGCGGTCGGCAGGTCGAGCGCGCGCAGGCGCGGGTCCTCGGCGCGCAGCGCCTCGCTCAGGCGCACGAGCTGCGTCGCGAAGCGGGTGATGTGCTCGCGCCGGCGGGCGAGCGCGCGCGGCCCGGCGCCGAGGATCTCGACCAGGAACGCGCGGTCGAGGTCGGGCCGGGCGGCCATCGCGCCGAGGTAGGCGCGGACCGCCGCGTCGACCCGCTCGCGCCACGGCGCGGGCGGGGCGGCGGCCTCCGCGACGATCCGGAGGATCGTCTCCGAGGCGGCGTCGTAGGCGGCCAGGAAGCACGCCTCCTTGTCGATGAAGTGCTCGTAGAAGGTGCGCTTGGAGACGCGTGCGCGGCGCACCACGTCGGCGATCGTGGTGGCGCCGTAGCCGCTCGCGCCGACCGCGTCGGTCATCGCGGCGACGAGGCGGTCGCGCGGATCGGGGGCGCTGGCGAAGGCGAGCGACATCGCTGGTACCGCACGGTACCAACGTGCCGGTCGGCTAGGTGACGGCGACGGACGCCCGGTCGCGCCCGCCCGACTTGGCCTCGTAGAGCGCCACGTCGGCGGCCTCGAGGAGGCGCGTCAGGTCGTGCCCGTGGACGGCCGTGGGAGCGGCCCCGACCGACAGCGTGACGGCCGGCAGCTGCTCGTCGCCCGGCAGCCTCGCGCTCGTGTCGGCGACGACTCTGGCGGCGACGCGGGCGGCGACCGCGACGTCGCCCGGGACCCAGACGGCGAACTCGTCGCCGCCGAGGCGGCCGGCGTTGCCGTGGGAGCGCAGGACGCGGGCGACCTCGGTCAGGACGAGGTCGGCGGTCAGGTGGCCGACGCGGTCGTTGATCTGCTTGAAGTGGTCGATGTCGCAGATCAGGACGGTGCCCTCCTCGCTGGCGGCGAGCCGCTCGCGGGCGCGGGAGAGCCATTCGCGGCGGTTCGCGAGGCCGGTCAGCTCGTCGGTGCTGGCGAGCCGTTCGAGCGAGGCGACGCGCTCGGCGAGGGCGGCGTCGCCGCCGGTCCCGCTCGTGTGGCTGGGGATCGCGGCCTCGGCGACCTCGTCGAGTATCGCGGGGGTCGCGCCGACGCGGACGAGGGCGGGGTGGAGGAGCTCGGCGTCGGGCTCCTCGCCCGCGAGCATCCCGACGACCGCGTTGGCGAGCTGGACGCAGGCGACCTCGGCGGTGGGGGTCTCCTGGCCGGAGCGGCCGCCGTGGTGGAAGAGGATCGCGGTGTACAGCTCGTCGCGGGAGCCGTCCTGGTCGGTCAGGAGGGCGCCGGCGTAGGCGTGGTCGACGCCGAGGCGCTCGCGCTCCAGCTCCGCGCGGGCGGTGCCGGAGGGCCGCTCGTTGGCGATCGCGTCGACCTCCTCCTCGCCGAAGGCGACGGGCAGGACGAGCTTGCCGACGTCGTGCAGCAGCCCGGCGAGGTGGGCGATCTCGACGTCGGACCCGGTCCGCTGGGCCAGCTCGGCGGCGCAGGCGGCGACGCTGACGGCGTGGAGGTGCATGTGGCCGCGCGAGCGGCCGCCGGCGCCCGGGACTCGCTGGAGGAAGCTGTACGTCGCGGCCTCGACGGCGATCCGCCCGAGGGCGTTGCGGCCGACGACCGTGACCGCCTGGTGGATCGTGTGAGCGCGCAGCGGCCGGGCGAGGGCGGCCGAGTTGGCGTAGCGCAGGAGGTTCGCGCTGAAGGACTCGTCGTCCTCGATCACGGCGACAAGGGCGGGGGTCGAGGCGTCCGGGTCGTCGGCGAGCGCTCGCACCCTGGCGACCGTGCCGCCAAGCACGGGCAAGGGTCCGATCTGCACGATGGCACGGGCGATCTTGTCGCGGACGGCCGGTCTCACGCCTGCGGCTCCTTCGAAGATCGGCGAAGTATCCACGAACGGCCGGACCGCAGCGTCGCCATCCGGTATGAGGTGCCGGACGGGCACCGATCCCCACGAGCGTGCGGCGGCGCGTGCCGCGCGCGCCGCGCGCCTGTGACGAGTGGCGCGCGGCGGGGGCGAGCGCGGGAGAGCCGTTGCCTCCGCGGTGGCATGTGATTTTCCCACCACGCGCGGAACGAGATGCGCCTCTACAAGCTGACCGAGCCGGAGGTCGCCTGGATCCTCGCCCACTCACTTCGGCTCGAACGCGATCCGAAGGGCAACCCCCTCTACTTCGGACGGCACCGCGGCCAGCTCTTTCGGGTTGTGGTCGCCCGCGACGATCCCGACTATGTGATCACCGTCCACGAAAGGAGGCGCTGAATGCGCGCCGATTACGAAAGCCGCAACGACACGCTGCAGATCACGCTCGCCGACATCGACCAGGCCGATGACAGCGACGACACCCACGAGCGGGCGGTCGTCGTGACCGCCGCCGAGCGGCCGGTGCTGATCGACCTCTACTACCCGGGCATGGGGCTCGACGCGCCGCTGTCGGCGATCGTCGACCGCTGGCCGGCGCTCGACCACGGCGCCCTCCTCGCCGCCGCCACCGCGGCCCTCGCCGTGCCCGACCGCCCGGTCACGATCGAGGTCGGGCCGCCATTCCCCGAGAAGGAGGAGGAGGCGGAGGCCGAGGCGGACGAGGAGGTCCACGCCGCCTGATCGAGCTCGCCCCGACAGACCGTCGTCCCCGTGCGGCCGACGCGGGACGTGCCGGCCACTTCCCGCACGCGCTCCGCTCCGTCACCCTGGAGGGTGGAGGAGCAGACACGCGACGCACGACGACGGGAGCCGAGACCGCATGACCCACGCCACCGAGCCCAGCACAGCCTCCCGCCCCGCGGGGGAGCCCGCCGCCCGCACGCTGCGGAACTTCGTCGGCGGCGCCTGGGTCGACGCCGCTCCCGGCACCGAGACCCTGGAGGACCGCGACCCCGCGACCGGTGATCTGCTCGCCCTCGTCCCCCTCAGCGGCGCGGCCGAGGTCGACGCCGCCGTCGCGGCCGCTCGCGCCGCTCAGCCGGCCTGGCGCGCGACCCCGCCGCAGGTCCGCGCTCGCGCCCTCTACCGCCTGCGGGACGTGCTCGCCGCCCACCAGGACGAGCTGGCGGCGCTCGTGACCCGCGACATGGGCAAGACGCTCGACGACGCCCGCGCCGAGGTCGGTCGCGGGATCGAGTCGGTCGAGGCGGCGATGGCCGCGCCGCACCTCCTCAGAGGCCGCAACCTCGAAGGGATCGCCACCGGTGTCGACGTCGAGCTGGTGCGCCAGCCGGTCGGCGTCGTCGCCGCGATCACGCCGTTCAACTTCCCCGCGATGATCCCGCTCTGGTTCCTGCCCTACGCGCTCGCGACCGGCAACGCCTTCGTCTTGAAGCCCTCCGAGCGCGACCCGCTCACCTCGGAGCGCTACCTCCAGCTGATCGAGGGGGTCGAGGAGCTGCCGCGCGGCCTCGTCAACCTCGTCCACGGCGGGCGCGACGCGGTCAGCGCCCTGCTCGACCACCCCGGGATCGACGCGATC
>JAATFK010000412.1 GCA_015655225.1 Solirubrobacterales bacterium
GGCGGGCCTGTCGGGCAGGCCGGCGACGAAGCGGGACAGCGCCGCCTGGTCGATGGCGCGGGTGACGTCCTCGGCGGTGGCCTCCGGCCGGGCGAGGCGGATATTGGCTTCCAGCGTGTCGTTGAACAGGTAGGTATCCTGGGCAACGAGGGCGATGCGCCGGCGCAGCGCGTCGAGCTGCAGGCCGCGCAGGTCGGCGCCGTCGATCAGGACGGCGCCCTCGGTCGCGTCGTAGAGCCGCGGCAGCAGCGAGACGAGCGCGGTCTTGCCGGCCCCGGTCCCGCCCACGAGCGCGACCGTGCTGCCGGCCTCGACGGTCAGGTCGACGTCGTGCAGCGCGGGCCGTCTGGCGCCCTCGAACGTCAGCCCGACGCCGCGCAACTCGACCCGCCCGCGGCCCTCCGGCAGCTGCGGCGCGCCCGGCGGGATCGACATCTCCGGCTCGCGGTCGAGCACCTGGAAGATGCGGGCGCCGGAGGCGGTCGCGCGCTGGCCGGCGCCGAGCATGTAGCCGAGCGTTCGCATCGGCGAGATCAGCAGCAGCAGGTAGGCGTAGAAGGCGGTGAACTGGCCGACCGAGAGCGAGCCGTGGATCACCTCGCGGCCACCGACGAAGAGGATCGCGGCGAGGCCGAGGTTCGGCAGGAACGCGAGCGCGGGGGTGTAGAACGCCTGGATTCGCGTCGTCACCATCGACTGGTCGAAGACGCGCCCGGCGGAGTGGCGGAAGCGCTCGAGCTGGCGCTCCTCGCGCGCGAACGCCTTGACGACGCGCACGCCGGAGACGTTCTCCTCGGCGTCGGCGGTCAGCTCGCCGAGGCGCTGCTGGACCTCCTGCATCGCGGGGCGCGAGCGGTGGCCGTAGCGGAAGGCGAGGAGGACGACGAAGGGGACGGGGATCAGCGAGAGCGCCGCCAGCTCCGGTCGCAGCAGGAACATCGCGATCGCCGCCAGCACGATCGTGAAGAGCGACTGGCCGATGAAGATCAGGCCGTAGCCGAGGAAGAAGCGGACCGACTGCAGGTCGACCGTCGTGCGCGACATCAGCTGCCCGGTCTGCTGACGGTCGAAGAAGCCCAGCTCGAGCTTCTGCAGCTGGCCGTAGAGGCGCGTGCGGAGGTCGTACTCGACGTCCAGCGAGACGCGGCCGGAGACGAGGCGGCGCCCGACGCTGAGGCCGAGGCGCAGCAGGCCCGCGACGACGATCGCGGCCGCCAGCAGCTTCAGCCGGCCGCGGTCGTGGTCGCGGATCGCGTCGATCGCGTCACCCGTCAGCCACGGGATCGCGACGGTCGCGACCATCGCCGCGCCGGCCATGCCGAACGACCACCAGACCGCGGCGCGGTAGGGCGAGAGGAAGGTCAGGAGGCGGCGGAACGTCGGCATACTTCAAAAAGTATAGTGGCGGGAATGAGCGCTCCGCCCGCCGTCGGGCTGTGCATTGCGTGCGTGCATCAACAGGTGGTACGGACGACGCGCGGCTCCGTCTTCTCGCTCTGTCGCCGCTCGCGCGAGGACCCGGCGTACCCCCGCTATCCGCGGTTGCCGGTGCTGCGCTGCGAGGGCTTCGACGAGCGGCTGGAGGAGCCGGAGGACCCGGACGATCCGGCGCCGCTCAGCGAAGCGTCGCGCTGAACGCGAGCGAGCCGCTGTCGCAGCGGCCGAGGCGGGCGCTGGTGAGCGTCACGCGCAGGACCCCGCTGATGCGCGTCGCGCTCGTGAAGCGGCCGCGGACGTGGGCGGCGACACCCCTGCTGGGGCGCACGCTGCGGTCGAAGCTGGCGACCGCGTGGGCGGTCGAGATCGCCCAGCGGGCCTTGGGCGAGGCGGCCGTCACGGTCGCGCTCTCTCGGCCGCCGGCCGAGCAGCGCAGGACGACGCCGAAGCGCAGGCCGGTGAGCAGCTTGCCGCCGGTCGCGACGCGCAGGGCGATCGCCTTGCCGCCGTGGGCGGTGCCGCGGTAGAGGCCGGGACGGTCGAGCACGCGGGCGGCGGCCGGCGGCGTCACCTTGACCGGCGGGGCGGGCGTGACCGACGCCGGCGTCGTGCTCGTCGCCGGCGTGATCACGGGCGGCAGCGTCGTCGCCGGCGGCGTGCTGCTCGTGCCCGGCGTGCCCGGGGTGGGCGTCGTCGGCGGCGGCGTGGTGGTCGTGCCGGCGTTGGCGGCGTTCGCCGCGATCTGCTGCTGGATCCAGGTCGAGACGTGCGAGATGCGGGTGAAGACGCTCGGCGAGGAGGGGCTGCAGCCGGCCGCGCCCCAGCTCGTCAGGCCGGCCTCGGTCCAGGTCCCGCTGCTGTCTCTGGCGAGCAGCGGGCCGCCGCTGTCGCCGTTGCAGGTGCTGACGTGTCTCGGCGAGGTCGGGTCCGAGCCGCAGACCATCGTCGTCGCGTCGTAGCCGCTGCCGTAGGGGCGGGTGCAGGTTCTGTCGGTCGCGATCGCGGTGCTCGCCTGCTGCAGCTGCGCCGGCGCGCTCGTCTGGTCGTTGCCGTTCGTGAGGCCCCAGCCGGCGATCGCGACCGACGTGCCGGTCGCCGTCAGCGCCGAGTCGGCGCTGCCCGCGAGCGGGATCGCCGGCGCGCTGGTGGGGGACGAGAGGACCAGGAGGGACGCGTCGTCGTGGAGCGTCGAGAGGTTGAAGGTCGGCGCCGGCAGCACGCGCGAGACGGACAGCACCTGGCCGCCCGAGATGTCGTTCAGGTTGTGCGCGCCGGTCACGACCGTGTAGTCGGCGGCGGGGACGGTGACGCCGGTGCCCTCGTCGACCGCGCAGTGGCCGGCGGTCAGGATCACGTTCGGGGAGACGACCGTGCCGGTGCAGGCGAAGCCGGAGCCGTCGGAGCCGGTCTGCGCCTGGATGTAGGCGACCCACGGCCACGTGCCGTCGGGCGCGGTCGTCCCGCCGATGATCGCCGCGTGAGCGACTGGACGCGCATGGGTGCTCGCGTTCGTGGTCGCGCCGGCGCTCGCGGCGAGCGCGAGGAGGGCGGCGGCGGCGAGCGGGAGGGAGCGGAGCGGGAAGCGACGGGGTAGGCGGGGCACGTCACTCCTCATCGGCGGATGCGGCCCGGATGAACAGCGGCAGGTCCGGACACGGACGAGCACGTCCAGCCGCGTTTGGACGCCGCCCCGGCGCGCCTGTCAGGCTTCCGCCTCGATGGCGACCACGATCGAGAAGCTGCGCGTCCCGCTGACGCGACGCGTGCCGGCCGCGCTGCGGCGCCGGGGCGCGATGGTCCGCCACCGCGGCGACGCGGTCGCCTGCCCCGTCTGCGGCCACGCCTTCGCCCGCTTCAAGGACGACTGGAACCGCCCGAACGCGATCTGCTGGCGCTGCGGCGCGCACGAGCGCCAGCGCTCGCTGTGGCTCTACCTGGAGCGCCATCCGGAGCTGCTGGGCGGCGGCGAGCTGCTGCACTTCGCGCCCGAGTGGTGTTTGGAGCGACGGCTGCGGCAGGTCCCCGGCCTGCGCTACCGGACCGCCGACCTCGACTCCCGGCTCGGCGAGCTGCAGCTCGACATCACCGCGATCGCGCTGCCCGACGACTCGGTCGACGCGATCCTCTGCTCGCACGTGCTGGAGCACATCGAGGACGACCGCGCCGCGATCGCGGAGCTGGCGCGGATCCTCAAGCCGGGCGGCTGGCTGCTCGTGATGGTCCCGCTCGACATCACGCGGGAGCGGACGTGGGAAGACCCCACGATCGTCGCGCCGGCCGACCGCGAGCGGGCCTTCTGGCAGCACGACCACGTCCGCCTCTATGCGCCGGACGTCGCGGACCGCCTCCGGGCGCCCGGGCTCGAGGTCGAGCGCGTGCGCTGGACCCAGCAGCTCGGCCCCGAGCTGGCGGCGCGCCACCGGCTGCTCGACGCCGACGACGTCTTCCACTGCGTCAGACCGCTGCCGGCGACCTAGGCGACTGGGCCGGGTCGCGCTAGCGCCCGGTCGTGCGATGCACGGCCGAGCGGGTGTGACCGGCGCGCCCGCCCCCGCCGCCGGGCCCGTTGCGCGGCCCGCCGCGGCCGGCCGACGGCGCGCGGCGGATCAGGCCGCGCAGCGCGTCGTCGTGGGCGCCGGCGTCGCGGCGCCCGGTCAGCTGCTTCGAGTGGACGGTCTTGAACAGCGCCCCGTGCTCGGCGTCGGGGACGGCGACCACGACCTTCAGCAGGCTCTGGGCGTGGAAGACGATGCCGTCGAGGGAGGAGCCGTCCTCGGCGACCGTCACGAGCTGGCCTTCGCGGGGGGAGATCACGCCTCGGAGCCTACTCGCGCTCAGTCCATGTTGATCGCGACGTACTTCGTGTCGAGGTACTCCTCGATCCCCTCGGGCCCGCCCTCGCGCCCGAAGCCGGAGTGCTTGACGCCGCCGAACGGGGCCGCGGCGTTCGAGACGATTCCCTGGTTGAGCCCGACCATGCCGGTCTCGAGGCCCTCGACGACGCGCAGCGCGCGCTTCAGGTCGCGCGTGAAGACGTAGGCGACGAGGCCGTACTCGGTGCGGTTGGCGGCGGCGATCGCGGCCTCCTCGTCGCCGAACGAC
>JAATFK010000704.1 GCA_015655225.1 Solirubrobacterales bacterium
CTCGCGCATCCTCGTCGGCCCCGACGCGATCGCGTTCGACCTGCTCGTGCGCGTCGCGCCGACCCGCTATTACGACGTGATCGACCGGCTCGAGTCGCTCGTGCGCCGGTCCTGAACAGAAGGGGACGCTCGCCATGGCGACCGTGATCGAAGGACTCCCACCCGGCCCGCGGATGCCGATGCCGCTGCAGACGCTGGCGATGTTGCAGCGCCAGCGGCCGTTCCTGGAGCGTCAGCGGCGCCGCTTCGGCCCGATCTTCTCGCTCAAGATGGCCTCGCTCGGGAACATGGTCGTGCTCTCGGACCCGGCGCTGATCAAGCAGACCTTCACGGCCGACGCGAGAACGCTCCACGCCGGCGACCAGAGCCCGCTGCGCAGAATCCTCGGGCGCAACTCGCTGCTCGGGATCGACGAGGGCCAGCACCTGGAGCAGCGCCGGCTGCTGCTGCCGCCGTTCAAGGGCCAGCGGATGAAGTCCTACGAGGCGCTGATCGAGGAGATCGCAGTCGCCGAGATCGACACCTGGCAGGCGGGCGTCGAGTTCCCGACCGGGCCGTCGATGCAGCGGATCACGCTGCGGGCGATCCTGCGAGCGGTCTTCGGCGCGACCGGCGCGCGGCTCCAGCAGCTGGAGGAGCTGCTGCCGCCGTGGACCGAGCAGGGCTCGGCGCTGACGAGATTCCCCCAGCTCCACCACGACCTCGGGCCGCGCAGCCCGTGGGGTCGCTTCGTGCGGCTGCGGGCGCGGGTCGACGCGATCCTCGACAGCCTGATCGAGGACGCGCGCCGCGACCCCGAGTTGACGGAGCGCAGCGACATCCTCGCGCTGATGGTGCAGGCGACCCACGGCGACGGCAGCCCGATGACGAACCCCGAGATCCGCGACCAGCTCGTGACGATGCTCGCGGCCGGCCACGAGACGACCGCGCACACGCTCAGCTGGGCGGTCGAGCGGCTGCGGCGCCACCCCGAGGTGCTCGCCCGGCTGGTGGAGGAGGCCGACGAGGGCGGCCGGTCGCTGCGCGACGCGACGATCCGCGAGGTGCAGCGGATGCGCCCCGTGATCGCGTTCGCCGGGCGCCACACGATGGTCCCGTTCGAGATCGGCGGCTACCGGCTGCCGGTCGGCGTCCTGATCGGGCTGAGCGCCGGGCTCACGCACTACGACCCGGCGCTCTTTCCGCACCCGGACCGCTTCGACCCCGACCGCTTCCTCGACGTTCTCCCCGACACCTACTCATGGATCCCGTTCGGCGGCGGGATCCGGCGCTGCATCGGCGCGACCTTCGCGCACATCGAGGTCGACGTCGTGCTGCGGGTGCTGCTCCAGCGGGTCGAGCTGCTGCCGACGAGCGCGCCCGACGAGAGATGGAGATTCCGCGGCGTCGCCTGGGCTCCGGCGGGTGGCGGGATGGCGGCCGTGCGGCGCCGGGTCGCGGCGGCTCCGCGCGCGTTCGTGGCCGCCGCGGCGTAGGCGGCCGGGCGCTCTGGCAACCTCCGGTCCCGTGACGATCCCGCTCCTGACCGTCGCCGCGATGCCGGCGCTCGCGGAGGGGGGCTTCCGCGACCGCCTGCTCGCGGGGATGGCCGACGCGATCCGCGAGGACGGCTTCCAGCAGGCGACGGTCGCCGAGGTCGTGCGCCGCGCCCGCACCTCGCGGCGCACCTTCTACCAGCACTTCGAGGACCGCGAGGCGTGCTTCCTCGCCCTCTTCGACGTGGTCAGCAACTGGCTGCTGCAGACGATCGCGGAGGCGGCGACCGGCGACGGACCGTGGGAGGAGCGAATCGAGCGGACGATCGCGGCCTACCTCGGCGCGCTCGCGGAGGATCCCGAGCTGGCGCGCTCCTGCATCCAGGAGACGCCGGGGCTCGGGCCCGCCGGGCTCGAGCGGGTGCGCGCGATGAACGGCCGCTGGGCGCAGCTGATCGTCCGGCTGGTGGACGAGGCGCGCCAGCACGACGCCGAGGTGCGGTCGCTCTCGGTCGAGGCGGCGACCGTCATCACGGGCGGCTTCCGCGACCTCGCGATCGTGACGATCGAGCAGGGCCGCGACCTGACGGAGCTGCGCGAGGTCGGCGTCGACCTGATCCGGCGGATCACCCTGCGGGGCGCCTGAGCGGCGCTCAGCTCACCACGGCACCACGCCGTGGCGGTCGGAGAAGCTGCCGGTCGGGCCGCTCTGGTCGAGCTGGGCGAGCGCGACGATCGCGTCGGTGCCCTCCTGCACCGTCTGGGGACCGCTGTTGCCGTTGAGGTCGGTCGCCGTGTAGCCGGGGTCGACGACGTTCACGCGCATCCCCGGCAGTCCCTTCGCCCACTGGGTCGTGAGCATGTTGAGCGCCGCCTTCGAGGAGGTGTAGCCGAGCGCGACGAAGCTCGACTCGATCCGGTCGGGATCGCTGACGACGACGTGCGAGCCGAGGCCGCTGGAGACGTTCACGATCACGGGGTTGTCGGAGCGCTCCAGCAGCGGGACGAACGCCTGCGTCACGCGCACGACGCCGAAGACGTTGGTGGCGTAGACCTCGGCGACGTCGGCAGCCGTGATCTCGGCGAGCGGGGACTGGGAGCCGATGATGCCGGCGTTGTTGACGAGCACGTCGAGGCCGCCGGCGGCCTCGATCGTGGCGACGGCGGCGGCGACGCTGGCGTCGTCGGTCACGTCGAGCGCGACGAAGCGGGCGCCCAGCTCGTCGGCGGCGGCCTGGCCGCGGGTCGCGTCGCGCGCGCCGACCCAGACGTCGTGGCCGGCGGCGAGCAGGCGGCGGGCCGCTTCGCGGCCGAGCCCCTTGTTGGCTCCGGTGATGAGGGTTGTGGTCATACGGACATGGTGGGACGCACGGGCACGCTTTTGAAGGGGACCTCGCACCCGAGGACTGGCAGGGCGACCCTGTGCCGTCATGGGTGCGCCATCATCAGGAGATGGAATCCGACGAGCTCGCCGCCTGCCTGCGCTCCTGGCGCGACCGGCTGCGCCCCGAGGACGCCGGCCTGCCGAGCGGCGGGGTGCGGCGCGCGCCCGGCCTGCGGCGTGAGGAGGTCGCGCAGCTCGCCGGCCTCTCGGTCGACTACCTCGCGCGCCTGGAGCAGGGTCGCGCGCGCAACCCCTCCCCGTCGGTGCTCGCGCCGCTGGCGCGGGCGCTGCGGCTCGACGACGACGAGCGCGCGCACCTCTTCCGCGTCGCCGGCCACGCCGAGCCCGGCAGCGGCTGGATCCGCTCCCACCTGACGCCCGGAGTGCAGCGGCTGATCGACCGGCTCGGGGACGTGCCGGTGCTCGTGTGCGACGCGTCGTGGCAGCGAGTCGCCGCCAACGACCTCGCGATCGCGTTGCTGGGCGACTTCTCCGGCCTCCCCGAGCGCAAGCAGAACATCGCCTGGCGGCATTTCGCTGGCTGCCCGTCGCCGGTCCAGCACAC